>NZ_CACA01000349.1:0-93564 GCF_000180455.1 Kamptonema sp. PCC 6506 | reverse complement strand
TGTCATTTTTAGAGTAACTGGGCATAAACATCATCCTCTGTATTATCCCAAATTGCATCTAGCGATCCTTGACTTGTCTGAATCCAGAATTCAGATTCATCATCAGGTAGAAATGTTACCAAAATTCTTGCACCTTCAGGAATTTCTGTTGGTTCCAACAATTCAATTTTGCCTTGGCGAACGATCGCCCAAAGTGTCTTTAGCATAATAGGGTGAGTTCAGAATCGTTCGGGTCGTATCTCAGTATATCTGATTCGTTGAAGAGTTGTAACAAAGAAAGCGATCGCGTTGTCCAATAATTTTTAGATTTATTGAATCAGGCATAAAGTGTCAGCCATTCAAAAACGGGATGCCTACGGCTGGCTACGCCTACGCACTCCCCAAAAATAGCGGTACAATATCCTACAAACCACTCGCACAATCCACCTTCCTTGGCCTACGATAACACCTGCAAATACCTAGCCGAAAAATTCCCCGCCGCCTTCGTCAACTGGCTACTACCAAACGATCGATCCGGCAATATTCAAATCCTCAAAACCGAACTGATCCAAGAACCCATCCGCGCCGATTCTCTCGTCTTCCTCCAAACCAATAACCAAATCCTCCACCTGGAATTTGAAACCCGTCCCTATTCTGAACCCACCATCGCCTTCAGAATGCTAGATTACTACGTCAGGCTGAAACGGCAATACTCCTGCGCCATCTATCAAGTCGTAATTTTTTTACAGGAAACCACATCAGAACAAGTTTTTGTATCCGAGTGGACAGACACCAACACCAGACACGGCTACCGAGTCATTCGTCTGTGGGAACAAGACCCCGCTTTACTGCTATCTTCCCCCGGATTATTGCCATTAGCAACCCTATCTCAAACCAACTCGCCGCAAACTTTGCTACAGCAAATAGCGGAGAGAATTGCTATAATAGATGAACCCAATCAACAAGCTGATTTACTGGCTTGCACCCAAGTAATCGCTGGATTGAGATTTGAAAAAAACTTAATCAGACAACTATTGAGGAGAGACATTATGCGTGAGTCTGTCATTTACCAAGAAATTCTCGAAGAGGGCATCCTTGAAGGCAGACAACAAGGTTTGCAACAAGGTTTGCAACAAGGTTTGCAACAAGGTTTGCAACAAGCACAGCAACGCGAGACAGCTTTACTTACTCGCCAATTGAATCGACGCATCGGCGCGATCGCACCGGAAATGGTTGAGCAAATTCAAGCTTTATCTGTAGAAGAATTAGAAAATTTAGGGGAGGCGTTACTAGATTTTTCATCAGCCGCAGATTTAGCCAATTGGTTGCAGGAACATCAGCCTTAATTGCTAAAGAATCATTCCAGGCGAATAGAATTCGCGAAGCAACGCGGGTACACAAACTAAGTCCGCCTACGCGGACTAAAGAATAAAGGTGCTATATTGCTTTTTCAGCAATGTTTTAAGCTTTCAATTGAATTAATTCAACTTTATATCCATCAGGATCTTGCACAAATGCAATCACCGTTGAACCATGTTTCATCGGCCCCGGTTCGCGAGTAACTTTACCACCACGAGTCTTAATTTCATCGCAAGTAGCATAAATATCATCAACACCGATCGCAATGTGACCGTAAGCATCTCCCAAATTGTACTTGTCAGTACCCCAATTGTACGTTAATTCTAATACCGTGTGGTCGGATTCATCGCCGTAACCCACGAAAGCCAGAGTAAATTTACCATCTGGATATTCCTTTTGACGTAGCAGTTTCATTCCTAGCACTTCAGTGTAAAACTTCAGTGACTCTTCTAGGTTTCCGACTCGCAACATCGTGTGTAGTAGGCGCATTTTCTTAACTCCAAATTTCTTGAGCTTTGACTACCATTCTATAACAAGTGGTAAAATTAGATGCGTCCTAAGCTATAGCACAATATGGAAAACGATTTACTTTCCTTAATTGTAGGTATGAGTTTATTAATTATCTATCTCATCTTCTCAGCCATGACTGAAATGGGGACTAAGTGGCCTTGGAAAAAATAATATAACTAGGGACTAGGGGCTAGGGGCTAGGGGCTAGGGAAGAGGGAAGAGAGAAAAGGTTACGACAATCAAGGATTATGAACCAGATGTCAGAGTTGGAGTTACCGTAAGCGACGAAAGCGGTTGCTATAATCAACAAAGGTATGTAGTTGCGCTTCAGTGCAACTACATACCTCTTAGTCCGCGTAGGCGGACTTTGTTTGTATAGCTGCGATTTCAATCGCCGGAATATTTGATCCCGAATATTTGAGAATATTTCAGCTTGATTGTCTTTAATTCGGCATAGGAACAATTCGCAATTTAAGGCGAATAGTCCCACGCAACCCCGCAGGAGATGACCAAGAAAAGAGCGATCGCTTCAAAGTATCAACAACATCTTTCTGTTGCAGCGTCGAAGCTTTATCGTCTAAGACAATGCGATCGACACGCCCATCTTTAACGAATAACTCCAAGATAATATCGCCGCCGACTCCGTTAACTAAATTTATCGCTTTCAGGTGTTGAGTTAGAGATGCGATCGCACTTCCATCCAATCCCTCAACAGTTACCACCTCTACATTAGAACTGGGGGTTTTCTGCGTAGTTTCCGGCCGTCTGGGGGCAATGGGTAGGGAACTAGGATAAGGTGCAGGCGCGGCCAAACTCCGCACTCCACCGCCTCTGGTGGCTTCCGCCTCCTGCTGTGGCTCAATAACTGCGTCGTAGCTAACGCCCTCTGGCAATTCTACGGGGACTTGGACGCGGCGACGAGTTCCATCTGGTTCTACCCGCACCTCTTCGCTGACGGCGACAAAAGCCGTATATTGGGACAGCAAGCGATAGGTGAGGGCAGTATTAGTAACAGCATCCACCAGAGATGTAGTCTCGCCGCCAAACATTTGACTCATTAAGTCTTTAATTCTATAACGTCCCCAGAGTTGCGCGATCGCGGGATTGCCAAAATCTGCGATCGCACTTGGTGGATTTGACTCCCGTTGACGAAGTTCTACCCCCGCCATAAAATTAACTGGCACGCTCTTTTCATAGCGTTTCCCCCCAGCTACCGTTCCAGTAATGCGGATTTGACCGTTAGCGCGATCGCTCTTTCTTCCAAACAAAACTAACGGCTGATTAGCAAATAAATCGGGTGCAACTAGAGGATAAATCTCTGGTTTTTCCCCTCCCCCTTCCCAAACCATTTCAATATTCGTCAACACCGGATTATTAATTTCTGTCAAAAACTTTTCGACTAAATCTTGGGTTGGTTCATCTTGACGAATTACCACAGAAGTGCCTCTTCCCACTTCTGCCAAACGGTTGAGTAAAAACCGATTTACAGAACTACCAACCCCGAAACTGTACAGTCTATTTCCTGGTTTTAAACTTCGTTGTACTTGGGAAATTACCTCATTTTCATTGCCAATATAACCATCTGTAATTAAGACAACGCTCCGCAATCTTCCTGACTCAGCGGCGGGAAAATTCATCACTGCTTGAACGCCATTTAGCAACTCTGTACCGCCATTAGCTTGCAGTTGCTCGATATAAGCTAAAGCCTTTTGCCTATTTTCTGCTGTATTTGCCAGAGGTGCAACGGAAAGCGCTTTAGCAGTATTAGCAAAATCAATAATCGTAAAGGTATCATTAGGATTGAGCCCATTGATAAAGCGGCGCATCAATTCCTTAGATTTAACCAAAGGTTCGCCTTGCTGAGAGCCGGAAGTATCCATTAAAAATACAACATCTTTCGGCACAATTTCATTACTTTTGTACTGTAAAGCTGGAATAAGATACAGGGCAAAATGTCCCCCTCGTTTGTCAGCTTGAGTCAGCACAGTTGCCTGAGTCCGATCGCCAGCCACTCGATAGCGCAAAATCAAATCTTTATTAGGGATTGTATCTAAATTCCCCAGTTGAACTCGGACTATATTACCGCTAGCAGCAGTTTCAATTTTATGAGAAGTAGAGCGGACGTTGCTAATAGCCAAACCCGCATCAATTTCTACAGAAACGCCGATATCATGTCCCGAACGAGTGTTTGGCGGCAGTATGGGCGGATTAATTCGAGAAGCATCGGGAACGCGATCTGTGTTAACTCCTGAATTGGGCGATTTCGGGGGAATTGGTGTCCCTGGAATGTAGCGCGGCCCTACCACCATTGGGAACACAAATTCATAATCGCCGCCTTCAAATTTGAGTGAATCTGTGTAGCGAATAGTAACTTCTATCTGTTCTCCTGGCTTGATATTGGCAAGAGATTGAGTAAAAATATTGTCTCGTTCTTGTTCTAAAAGTCCAGCAGTGCGACCTTGTTGTTTAGCACGTTCGTAAATTTCTTGAGCTTCTTCCCGACGTTTGATATCAGCTTTAACTATCCGCGCACCTATTTTAATTTCCATATCGTCTACCGCTGCGCCATCCGGCAAGGGAAAGACATAAACTGCTTCTAGAGGTTCATTAAAAGGATTTTCAAACTTCTGAGAAACTTCGACGCGGGAAATATTGCCGGCAATTTTTGCCTTAACTTCTGTATGCTTGAGAGGAAAAACTTGTTCTGTTTTGCCAGGAGTTTCGACGTACAAACCGCTGGGTTGACATTTAGGCTGAGATGAGCCGTTAACAGAGCAGTTAGCATCAGCTCTAGCAAGGCGGAGGGGGATTTGAGTGGGATAGTGGCTAGACATAACGAGAAAATTTGGCTTGTAGTCTGTTGCCCGCGAGCCTTGGCCCATGCCAGTGATGAGTGCGATGCCTACGGACAGCAACCCTTGGACTGGGAAAATAGGGGCGAACTTCATAGCAGTTTTTATAGCAGATGTGACAGCGTTTACTCTGCGTACCATGACCCCGGTAACAAAAAAAACGTTCCTGACCAATACCAATTAAAGTTGGAGGAGGCAGGAGAAGGCAGGAGGCAGGAGGAAAATGCAATAGTAGACATGGTTTGGGCGATCGCTTATTTGCTAAAGCCTTTGGTAGTAACTATTTTTGCCTCTCTCATTCGGTTCGCCTTGGCGATGGAGTCTCCTATTGCCGAGAGAAATTAACCAATTTAACGATCGTAACAAATTTTAGCAAAAATAGTTGACTTTTCCTGCTTAATTCTCTATACTAAAAAGTAGAGTTTTTTGATTGCATAAGTATCGTGATGATGCTTCTGTAGCACAAGTTAAAAATTCCCCGTTTTTTCTAAAATTTACTCATGGACATCAAAAATCTAGGCAATCCGATACAGGGTGCGAAAGATAAAGCACAAGGAGCTACAGGCAAATTAACTGAACAAGTTGCAGGAATTTCTGCTGCTGCTCAGGAACAATTCAATGCCATTCTGGAAGAATATCAAAAAGTTTTACCGATGGCAGAAAGTCTGGGTTTAAGCGTGGAGAGTTTTAAGGTAGAAATGGGACTTGTACCAGAGATTAGAACTACTCTCTCTGGTTCGGTAGAGCGGATCAATAAAGAAGCGGTACAAAAACTGATAGCAGATCATCCCAACAACAAACTTTTGGGGACAATTCTCAACGCCTTACTTATTACTAGGGATCTACAACTGAAATTGAATCTCAAAGCCCTTAAGGGGGTTGCCGTTGATATTAAGCTGGGTATTTCTCCTAATGTTTCTGTACATTTAACGCCTTAAACTGTTATCTTTTACCTTCTTAACAGTTAACTGTTAACTGTTAACAAAAATTTGTAAGATGGGTTTCGCTTCTCTTCACCCATCCTACAAATTGGGTGGGTTCCCCAGTCCCCAGTCCCCGCTAGACAATTTCCAATTTTGGCTTTTAGATTTTAGAGTGGGAGTTGGATAGAAAAATCTAAAGTTGAAAGCTAAAATCCTATGACCAAGTTTGTGTTTGTGACTGGTGGGGTCGTTTCCAGCATTGGCAAGGGGATTGTCGCTGCTTCCTTGGGCCGTTTGCTGAAGTCGCGGGATTATTCTGTCTCGATTCTGAAGCTAGACCCCTATCTGAATGTCGATCCGGGAACTATGAGCCCGTTTCAACACGGTGAGGTGTTCGTGACTGATGATGGTGCCGAAACGGATTTAGACTTAGGGCACTATGAACGGTTTACGGATACGTCGATATCGCGTCTGAACAGCGTCACTCAAGGTCAATGCTATCAGGCGGTGATTAATAAGGAACGCCGGGGAGATTATAACGGCGGGACGGTACAGGTGATTCCGCACATTACGAATGAGATTAAGGAACGCATTCACCGGGTGGCGAAGAATACGAATCCCGATGTGGTGATTACGGAGATCGGGGGTACGGTGGGTGATATTGAGTCCCAACCCTTTTTGGAGGCGATTCGGCAGTTCCGCAGGGATGTGGGACGCAAAAATGTGATTTATATTCATGTTACCCTAGTACCTTGGATTGCGGCGGCGGGGGAGATGAAAACTAAGCCGACTCAGCACTCGGTGGGAAGTTTGCGATCGATTGGGATTCAACCTGATATTTTGGTTTGTAGATGCGATCGCCCTTTGCAACCAGGGATGAAGGAGAAGTTGTCAACTTTCTGTGACGTACAGGAAAAGTGCGTGATCACTTCTCACGACGCGAAAAGTATTTATGAAGTACCGCTGATGCTAGAAAAGGAAGGGTTAGCGGAACAAGCTTTGGATTTGCTGCAACTAGAACAACGACAACCGGATTTGACGCAGTGGGAGACTTTGGTAAATCGGATGTATAGTCCGACTCAGGTAATTGATATTGCGATCGTTGGGAAATATGTCAGGTTAAGCGATGCTTACTTGTCAGTGGTAGAAGCTTTGCGACACGCTGCGATCGCGATCGGCAGTGATATTAATTTACACTGGATCAATTCTGAAGATTTGGAATCAGGAGAGATCGAAAGCTATTTCGATGATATCAATGGCATTGTCGTACCCGGCGGCTTTGGGATTCGAGGAGTTGATGGTAAGATAGCAGCGATCGAATACGCTAAACGCAAGCAAATTCCATTTTTAGGATTGTGCCTGGGAATGCAGTGTGCTGTGATTGAGTGGGCACGAAGTATCGGGGGGTTAGAAAATGCCAACAGTGCTGAATTTGACCCCGATACTACTAATCCGGTGATTAATTTATTACCGGAACAGCAAGATGTCGTCGATTTAGGTGGTACGATGCGTCTTGGTTTGTATCCTTGCCGATTGAATGCCGATACTCTTGCTTTCAAACTCTATCAGCAGGAAGTGATTTATGAGCGTCATCGTCATCGGTATGAATTTAATAATGCCTACCGTAATCTTTTTTTGGAGACAGGCTATGTAATCAGTGGTACATCTCCCGACGGCCGCTTAGTAGAGATTATTGAATTGCCCAAACATCCATTTTTTATTGCTACCCAATTCCATCCAGAATTCCAGTCTCGACCTTCCGCCCCCCATCCCTTGTTTAAAGGGTTTGTTGAGGCGGCAAGTGAATCTCGAACTGGCAAAATAGAAGAGGTTGCCACCATAGATGGTATAGTCTCTGGGAAGGATACAGGCAGTGAGGATGCCAGCCCTGAATCAATCCTAAATTTCCCTGCTGAGGTGTCTTAGCTATTAGTTGTCACCCCTCAGCCATTGGTAGTTAGCATAAACTAAATACTAATGGCTGACGACCGGGAATAGTCTTCCCCCCGATGTCAATGGCTAAACGAAATTTTCTCACCCACTTCTGTTTTTTACTTGCTTTTGAGTTACTTGAGCCATTTGAAATGCCAGAACTCACAGCTTTGAGGAGGTCTTGTGGGCTACTGGGTTAAAATAAATTATGAACGCAGCATATACCTAATCGAGCTTGAGAGTATTAGTGCGTTTTCTAGTGAAGTTGACAATAAGCGGATTACATTTTGGTTGCCCAATAGCAGTCAGCCAATTATTCTTAGCCCTCAAAATAATGCTGATGCTTATAAGCAAGTTTTAGAATATATTAAAAAAACTACTGAACGTGCCTCTAAAGGTTGGTGGGTTTCTATTAGTTATGACCGCAAGGAATTCTTAATTGATTTAAGTCAGATTAGTACATTTGTGTGGGAACCTAATGGTCGATTATCTTTTTGGTTGCCTGATAGTTCAACTAATATTATAATTAATCCACAAACTAGCATGGATGCTTATCAAAAAATTCACGATTTTATCCAAAAAACAACCGGTCACTCTATGCCTTAAAGAAGGGGAGAGGGGCTAGGGGCTAGGGGCTAGGGGCTAGGGAAGATGGGAAGAGGGGGGAGATGGGGAGGATGGGGAGGATAGGTAATTAACAATTATCAATTATCAATTACCAATTACCAGTTAACAGTTAACAGTTAACTGTTAACAATTAGCAATTGCTAACTTTGCTGCCCCGACAATTCCAGCTTGGTTGCCTAATTCTGCGATTAATAGCTGTAAACCTTCACGGGAACTGGGGAGGACTCGTTTTTCAATTTCTGCTTTGACTATGGGTAAGAAATGTTCTGCACCAGCACTAATACCGCCGCCAATAATGATGGCTTCTGGTGTTAAAATGTAGAGGAAATTTGCTAAACCTGCACCCAGATATCGACCGTATTTTTGCCAATATTCTAATGCTGTAGCATCTCCCGCCTTTGCTAAGTTTGCTACTTCTAATGGTTCTAAACCAGTGTCGCGGCGAATTGCTTGGATGGAAATATATTGTTCTAAAGAGCCACGATTGCCACTATTACATTCTGGGCCATCGGGGTTAATGGTAATTAATCCTAACTCTCCGGCGGTTCCTTTATGACCAACAAATAGTTTACCATCTTGGATAATTGCACCACCTATACCAGTGCCTAATGTTAATAGAATTAGGTTTTTAAAGTTACGACCGGCACCCAACCAAGCTTCTCCTAATCCTGCACAGTTTGCATCATTTGCTAATACTGTGGGTAAACCTGTTTTGGCTTCTAACCAATCAGCTAAGGGGACATCATGCCAGTTTTTGAGGTTAATTGCTACTCTAGCTATGCGGCCAGTTGCGTCTGCGGGGCCGGGGATACCGACACCGATTGCTTTTACAGAGTTAGCAGTTGGGTTCAGTTCGGTAATTGCGTCGGCCATTGCAGCTAAAACTGCTTCTGGTGTGGCCGGTTGTGGGGTGGGAACTGTTAAGGATTGGTGACAAGTGCCGTCTTCACTGAATCTGCCTAGTTTAATTGCTGTTCCGCCTAAGTCGATGCCGATTACTTGTTTCATCATTGGTTATTTGTTAGTTGTTAGTTGTTAGTTGTTGGTTGTTAATAGTAGGTAGGATCTTAATCCTGATGGAATGCTAACAAAATCAATTATGGCTATTTCTCCACCACATCAAAACCTACTAGCGGCGCATTTTAACCGTTCCTTCCAGTCTTTATTCCTCCTTCTGCAACCGCCAACCAGGTTTCACAACCTGCCGAGATCTAGCTACCACTAAACAATCATCGGGAACATCATCCGTCACCACAGAACCGGCAGCAATAGTAACATCATCACCCAAGGTTAAAGGTGCAACTAACACACTATTAGAACCCGTCTTAGTCCGATCGCCAATTTTCGTCCGATGCTTATTCACCCCATCATAATTAGCTGTAATTGTACCAGCTCCGATATTCACTTTCTCACCCAAAGTAGCATCACCTAAATAGGATAAATGGGCCGCATTAGTGCGATCGCCCAATTTTGCATTCTTCAACTCTACAAAATTACCTACACGGCACTTTTCCCCAACTTCGGAGTGTCCCCGTAAATGCGCGTAAGGCCCAATCCGAGAATTATTGGCTACAGTGCTATCTGCAACCACTGAATAAAGTACAGTCACATTTTGCCCAATTTGACTATTCTCAATTAAACTTCCAGGCCCGATGCGACTCCCAGATCCGATCGCAGTTTTTCCCCGCAGATGCGTCTGCGGTTCCACAATTACATCTGCTTCTAATTTTACCGTATCATCAATGGTAATACTGTCAGGATCGATCAGTGTTACTCCTTTTGCCATCCAGTCATCTTTTACCCGCCTTTGCAAAATATTGTAAGCAGTTGCTAGATGTTTGCGGTCATTAATTCCCAATATTTCCTGATAGTCTTCAACATCTACGGCCATTACTGGTTCGAGGTGATTTACTGTATCTGTTAGGTAATATTCTTTTTGATCGTTGTCCGCCTTTAAGTGCGGTAAAATTTCTGCTAATTTTGGCCAATTAAAGCAGTAAACACCCGCATTGATTCGATGATTTTGTTTTTGCGCTGCCGTACAGTCCCGGTCTTCTACAATTTGTTTGACAAGATTGTGACTATCAGCAAATACCCTCCCATATCCTTGAGGATGAGGCAAGTGAGCCGTCAACAAAGTAGCCGCATTGCGGTGTTCTTTGTGAATTTTCATCATGTGTTTGATAGTTTGCGATCGCAACAAGGGTACATCCCCGTTTAACACCAACAAATCCCCAGTAAATCCCTCTAAATGGGGTAACAATTGTTGAATAGCATGACCAGTACCTAATTGCTCAGTTTGTTCGACAAATTCCAGTGGCGGAAATGATACAGATTTTGGCTTTGTTTCCGGTTGTCTATCGCCACTGAGAGACTCTTTTACCATTTCACCCCGATAGCCAACAATTACAATGCGCCGCAATGGGTTAATATCAATACAACTATAAAGCACCCGATCGAGTAGCGATCGCCCTCCCAATTCGTGCAAAACTTTGGGCAAGTCAGATTTCATGCGCGTACCGCGCCCAGCGGCTAAAATTGCTATTGCTATCATGGGAGAATTTACTATTTCTGGTAGATGATGATGTGGCGTTTACACATTTTAAGATGATAGGCGATCGCATTGTCACCAAATCTTTATAAAATCAAAAGAATTTAACTAGCCCAGCGTTTTTTCCAGTGGGATGATGGCTCTTTGGGTGAGGCTAGTTGTTCTGCCTGACGGCGTTGCAGTATAATTTCGGCAGTATCGGACAAAGTGCGATCGCGATAGGGAATCCCTGCTTTCGTCTCTAAATGTTCGCGCTCTTGCTCTGAAAGTCCCGGCAAATTAGCCTCAGAAAAGCTTGCTGCTGTTCCCGGCCATCGCCTCCCCACAGGCGGAGTTGAACCAATTTTCAAACCGGCTTCCAGCAAGGCTACCCTCGCCGCCGCTGAGCAAGAATAAGTAGCTAAGATCCCCTCCGGCTTTAAACATTTTGCCAGCAACCCTAAAAATTCAACAGTCCACAATTGCGGACAATGGGGTGGGGAGAAAGGGTCAAGAAAAATTGCATCTGCTTGAAATCCCGATTTTGCTACTTGCTGGAGGGTTTGCCTAGCGTCGCCAATCAGCAGTTTAGCCTTGATTTTATCGGTTTGCAAGTCGCGATCGCGAACTACAGCCTCCAGCAATGCGGGAATGGGATCTGACCAATCTTGAAGTAGATGATGCGCGATCGCAGCCTTGGGTACTTCGGGATCTAACTCCAAACCGATCCATTCTATCCAACAATGGGGATTAACTTCCCAAATCGCCCCCAAAGCTGCCGCCGTATTATACCCCAATCCATAGCAAACGTCAAGCAAAACCAGTGTCGGTCGTGTAGCTTTGGCTCTGAGTTGGAGAGGGCCCACAAATTTAAGCTCAGCTTCCTGTTTAGCACCCCGATCGCTATGAAAAGCTTCCCCAAATTCTAGTGAAAAGAACGTAAAAGAGCCATCAGCCGTTAGTTGTGGTGTAAAGGCACTGGTATTTTGCATCCTTGAGCTTTTATTTTTCATTAATATCTTATAACATTTCTGTATATAGTTAGGGATTAGGGGCTAGGGGCTAGGGACTAGGGGAAGAAGGGAATAGAATCAGCGAGTTTCGGCAATAAGCAAGTGTCCTAACTGCCAATAAGGTTGCTATATCTCATACTAAAAACTAGGGTAACGGAGATTGGGGATTGGGAACCAAGGATTGAAGACTGGGAAATTCCAGCTTTCTTACCAATTACCAATTACCAATTACCAATTACCAATTACCAATTACCAAATTCTTAGCCATGAACGAACCTAATTATCAAGCACTTGCCAAACAGGGAAACCCAGAAGCGATCGCATTTCTGCTCAATCAACAGCTAGAACCTCAAGGCATTACCCTCACCACCAACTTGACCAATGGCTGCTTAGAAGTAATGCTAGAATCAGAGCAAGTACCCGATCGATACGAACTCATTGATTTTGTCCGCAACCAACTCACAAACATAGAACCAGATTCAATTCAAAGAGCAAAAGTTGAAGGTAAAAAAAGAGGGAGCGATTCTCCAGCCTGGAGTCAAGGATTTGGCTTAGAAGTAGGCAGCTATTCAATGCTAACATTTCCCCCCGAACCAGCCCCAAATCCAGAACTAATGTCAGCAGCACCTACTAGCTACCCAGAAGTAAAACAGCCAGAACCAATCGGTGAAGACCGAATGAAAACTACTACAATTATAGTTGGGCTGGTCATCGGTATCTTAGGGATTTCCGTCGCTGTATTTGTAAATAAGATGCTAGCTGTAACCGAAACAAAAGCAGATAATGCTAGCAATCAAACCGCTACCAACGCGCCAAAGCCATCACAGTCTCAGTCTTTCCGAAACGCAGTTAACATTGCCATCAATGCCTCCAAACTAGCTCAATCAGCGGAAACAGAGGAAGAATGGAATTTAGTAGCAAGCCAGTGGCAGGAAGCAGTTACAATGATGAAAAAAGTACCACCAGAAAGTGCGAATTATGAATTAGCTCAGAAAAAAGCCATTGAGTATCAAAAAAATCTGGCTTATGCTCAAGAATCTGCAAAACCAAAACCACCCAAAAATAATATTATCAATAGAAAGAGACAACGATGAGTGAATTAACGACAAAACTACCTATTTGCTTCTAAATGAAGCTTTACAGCGCACTCGCCAGATGAATCAAAGTCAGGTAGTTTGCTGGTTATTATCCCAGTTTCAGCAATAGTTTATAACCACAGCATTTTAAAATTAAATCATCATTTACTTTGACAAATTAACTATGCAAGACATAAACTCGATCGTTTCCCCAGAATGGCTGGCCGCACATCTAGACGACCCGAAAGTTATCGTTATTGACTGCCGTTTTTCCCTGGCAGATCCAGAATTAGGACAACAACAATATAAAACAAATCATATCCCTGGAGCATTCTATTTAGACCTTAACCGCGATCTTTCCAGTCCAGTTAGCAAACATGGCGGTAGACATCCCTTACCTAACCCAACAGAATTAGCGGAAAAATTAAGCGCGATCGGCATTACCAACGACACCTTAATTGTCGCTTATGATGACTCCAAATTTGCCTTCGCTGCGCGTTTGTGGTGGCTATTGCGTTACATGGGGTGCGATCGCGTCGCTATTCTTGATGGTGGCTTCAGCGCGTGGCAAACAGCCGGATATCCCACATCTGATACTCTACCAACACCCCAACCGGGAAACTTTGTCCCGCAGCTACAACCAGGATGGGTAGTAGACATTGATACCGTAAAAACACGCAAAGACCAACCGGGAGTAGTATTAATAGACTCGCGAGAAAGCGATCGCTATCAAGGACTGCGCGAACCCATAGACCCCATAGCTGGACATATACCCGGTGCGGTAAATTACCCTTGGCAAGAAGTGACAGGAGAGGGAGGGAAAGCGCGATCGCAAGTAGAACAGCAACAGCGGTGGGCGCAAATAGAACCAGCAGAAGAAATCATCGTATATTGCGGTTCCGGCGTGACAGCCTGCGTCAACCTTTTATCTTTAGAAATAGCAGGTATTCGCGATGCTAAACTTTATGCCGGTAGTTGGAGTGATTGGTGTTCATATTTGGTTAACAGTTAACTGTTAACGGTTAACTGTTAACTGTGGTGATGGGTTTCGCAAACATTCCTTCTTCCTTCTTCCTTCTTCCTTCTTCCTTCGGCTATAAAATTAAAGGTTGAAAGTCATCAGCTTGCGCCTTAAACTTTCAACCTTGATAACGATCGCAACTGAAATAGGACTTACGCAGGGAGTCCCAGAAACCGGGTTTTTGAGGCATCTGTGGGTACGGGCGAAGTATTTTCGTAAAAAACCCGGTTTCCTTGGTTGGGTGCGTAAGTCCTGCTTAAAGCAATATATAGCAACCGCCAAGGTGGTTAGGACATTCTAGTTTCCTCAAACCCTTAATTCTATTCCCTTCTTCCTCTTCTTCCCTAGTCCTGAGCATCGGAGCATCGTAGCCCCTAACCGCTGAAAGCGGTTGCTATAGCTTCAGGTTGTTTTCTTCGGCATAAGCATTCTTTCAAGACTCATACCAGCAACACCCAAAGTTACGAGTGCTAATCCCGAAACCTGGATGAAAGGTATTTTCTCATTAATAATCACCAAAGCAAACAAAGCTGTCAACGCCGGGCCTAAAGTTCCAATCACCGACGCTAACGCCGCACCCGCAAAACGGATTGCAAAGTTATTCAACAAATAGCTAAATAGCGTCAGCACCCCTAAAAGGAAACCGCCAAAAAGCAGCCCACTCCAGACATTAGGATCGACAAAAACAGCTAAATTTGTGGGCAATCCCATCCCAATGCCCAAAGGTAACAGTATTAAACTGACAGCAGAAAAGACAAAGATAGCTGCAAAATTAACCAAACTGAAAGGAATCGGGTGCAGTTTCCCAGCGGCCATTTGCGTCAACAACACATAGCCAGCAAAAGTAACGCCAGCACCTACAGCCGCCGCCACCCCTAAACCAACATCGCCAATAGCCTTTTGACCAAAACTAGGAACCGCTGCTAACAATAACCCGCCACTAATCACGCACATTGCTAAAATGCGAAGTACCGTAGGGCGATCGCCAAATAGTCCCCAAGAAGCAAGCACCGTTACAATCGGATAAATAAAGAAAATCGTGATCGCCACCCCCGTCGGGATATTGCCGATCGCGATATAGATCAACACCTGAGACAAAAACAAAAAGAAAGCACTACCTAAAACCTTAGTCCACAAATCGCGATCGCCATTATCGATAAACCGCCTTAAATCCTTCCACACCGACGGATAAAGGAAAGTTGCCAAAATCGGCATCAAAGCCATCACCACAATCAACCGGATCAACAGAATCAACAGCGAATTTCCGAAACCAGGAGAAACCACACCCTGCACCTGGAATAACCCAAAAATCATCCGGGGAGCCTTAGCCTTGAGGATAATCTTCAAGGAAACATTAAATAGCGATAGCACCACCGCCGAAATTAAAGCCAGCAACAAACCTACCTGAACTTGAGAAGCCGGTTGTTTCGCTGGAGCAGGAGCAGGTGGCGGCGAAGTCGGCTCTGGTAAAGGCTTCCGAATTGGAGGAGAAGGTGGTTCGGGATGTAATGAGTTAGTCGTATCCGTACTGTCGTAATCTCTCGGATCGAAAGTTGCATCAACTTCCTCTTGGAGTTCCACTCGGAGGCGGTTAACCAGAGTCTCCAACAGAGCCTCCCCTTGGCGCTCCATACCTTCCATATTTCTGAGTCGTTGAGACAAGCTACTCTCATAACTGCTCAAATCCCGATCCATCATATCGAAAGTCCTGTTGACACTCGCATCTAGCGAAGCCAGTAACTCCGTGGCTCGTTCATTATAGTTATTCACCAGAATTGGAGTCGGGAACTCCCCACTGGGGATAGCCAGATTCATTCCCTGTACAGAATTGGCACTGAGTTCGTTAAATCGTTGCACTAGCAACTCTTGCAAGTTATTGGCCAAAACTTGAGCCAACTGCTTAAGCCACAATTGCTGCTGGTATATGTATCGCTGAGAGAGGGTTTCGACTTGCTGCGACTGCAATTGGCGGTATTGATCCCGCAGTCTGTCAATATCCTCAATCAAGCTCGTTTTCTCTGTTTGGAGCCGGGTTATGTCTTCGGCTAATTGACCTCTAACATTTTGATGTAGAGTTTCTAGTTCCTGAATCACAGAATTCAGGACTTCTTCAGCCGATGTTGCATCCCCTGCTCCGGGTCTGAGCGGTTGCTTGTCCCGTTGCGCCATTTGCCTGTAACCTCTAATCTATCTGCTTGTTCATTATTCCTAGTATTTTGGCAAATCAAATCCAAAATACCAGTGAATTAATTTTGATTTTGATCGATTAGGCTGTTTCAACTTGCCGCTATAGTCGTTACGAGGGTTAGCGGTTAGCGATTGACCTTAAGGAGTGATATTTACATCATCATCCACGCCTAAAGGCAATGGGTTTCCATTTTGAAGGAAGTTATGATGACGTGATCTAATAGTAGTGCGTGATTGGAGATTTAAAGATTTGCGATCGCCTCAAGAACACTTTACGGAATTAGAAGCCATCTTACAACACCAACTGGGGCGCTGATACCGCCTGGAAACTATTGCCATAAAGAGTTTATCCCAATTAAGGTAACAGCAAAGAGGACTTAGACCCGCCAGGAGTTTAAACCTTTGGGCAATATCAGTATTAAAGACCTAGAAAGAGGCGAGTTAGGCTGAAAATAACAGCCGCTAAAGCCGTAGCGATCGGGATGGTAATTACCCATGCTAAGCCAATTGACTGCAAAGTTTGAAATTGTACTGATTTCCAACTCCTAACAAGTCCCACTCCTACGACTGCACCGACTAAAGCATGGGATGTAGAAACGGGCAAACCTAAGCGGGAAGCGATTAAAACTGTAGTGGCGGTAGCTAATTCTGCACAGAAGCCACCACTAGGCTGTAGTTCAATTATGCCTTCGCCAACGGTAGCAATCACTTTTTTGCCCCAGATGGCTAAGCCTGTGACAATGCCGATACCTCCGAGCACTAGAATCCATAGGGGAACATTGAAATCATTTATAGGAATGGAGTTTGTACGGCGAATGTAGGCGATCGCAGCTAAGGGTGCTACAGCATTCCCTACATCATTCGAGCCGTGAGCAAAAGCCACAAAACAAGCACTGAGAACTTGAAATCGCCCCATTTGTCGCTCAATTAAGGAAGAAGGCAGGGGGGCGGGGGGGCGGGGGAGAATTATTAGGGTATTCAAAATTCAACATTTCCCCAGGCGAAAAAATTGAAACTTTGTTAAATAAATATTAAAAAATGTGAATTGCGTTAAGATTAAAATAGATAGATAAGTTGATTTTAATGAATGGTTAATCCCAACTTGCCGGAAACTCAATTGCTCAAAGCCTTGCTGCCACAGCTACTAGAGGATTTTTGGTCTTGGTTTGAGCGTTCAATCGACCTCCTGAAAACTGAGGATATTCTTTTTTTTGGTTCTCAGGAGCAATGTGACTTACTCGCCAGGGTAAGACAGGCTCAGCAAGAAGTAAGTCATGCACAGGTGCTATTTCAAGCAATTGAAGGTGAAGTTGAGGTGAAACGGCTGTGCTCATACCTTGGCATAAACTGCTGACTGAATGCTGGCAAGTTGCTATGTGCTTTCGCTGAGAGCAGTTTCCTAAACCTGGAAAAATATAGTGAGAGTTGAACTCTGGCCCGCTTGCTTCTAAATTAAGAAGATGGCGATCGCAGATGCGGACAATCTCAAAAATATTTCCAGTTAATAAGTTATTCCTTGCTCAAACACTTTTGTAAATTTTTGTGTGGCTGTTTGGCCCGGAGGAGAATATTATGTTACACGTCCTTTACATCCTGGCTTTCACGATCCTAGCTTTTTTGGCTGTGGGGAACTTATTCCGCAGTTTGTTGACGGTGGGTATGGAGTCTCAGCGCATCCAACCATTTAGAGGTGGTAATTATAACGCATCATCCTCTCGGTTTCAAGCAGTGCCGCATCCAGAATTATTGGATGATTATGGGAATGTTGTGAATGAGCCATTGTTGGTAATGCGATCGCTTTCAGTGCAAGACGCTCGCGAACAATTGGATGCTCTTTATAAGTCTTCTCCGGGTAATAACGACGAGGCCCGCGAGGATGTGTGAGGCAGCCTAGACCGTAGCTTGAAGATTTACAAAAATTAAAGAAAAGTGCTATTAGCTGTTAGCTGCGAAGCTCATAGCTAGTAGCTCATGTTTTTTGATGGTGAGGGCGGTTCACAAAATTTTACCTAATTCTTTCTAAACTTACTCATACAAAATGTTAAAGTAGAATTTATGAGCAATTTAACAATTTTTAAGAAGGTAATTGGTAAGTAATTGGTAATGGCTAATGGCTAATGGCTAATGGCTAATTATTAATTAAGATTAGTACCTACGCAATTGAAAACTGCTATAGCTAAAGTCTCAAAAGAATTAGTAAGGCTAGTTCGGCCTGAATTTATGCCTGTGGACATCGAAGGAGCCGACTCCCCAGCGTGAAACAGGAAGTGAACATTAAATCTGCCCAATCGTAGATTTGAATAAGTTTCATAGAACTGATACTGGTAAAAGATCTCATAAAACCTCCTGTCGATCGCTCCTGTCTTGTCATCGGCAAAAATTTACGTCTAAGGCTAGATGATCGTCCCAACTTCGGTACTACCAGAGCTGCTGCAAGCTTTGCCGCAACTGCGATCGCAAATTTATTTTAAGTCTTCGCTGACGGCGCTTTCCCACGCGATGGAAGACCTGGTACTGGCGGGGTTAGACCAGCCGCTAGTGATCGCGAGTTTCCAGCGAGAGCGCTTTTACCGCCAGGAAGCTCACCGTTATCGGCGCATTGCCACGCTCACATCTCAGGTTTATGTGCTGGCGGTACCGGAAACTGATTTCAAAAATGCTTCTGACTGTTACGAGACTGTAGCATTTAAGCCGGAAGACGGTTTGAGTCAAGAGTGGCATTTAGTCGTGATCGGTCAGGAATATTCAACTTGCTTAATCTGTCAAGAACGAAAAGCTCCTACTCAAAATGAGAACGATAGCGCACCGCTGGCAATGATGGATCAAGCTCGCCGCTTTGAAGGGATTTGGACGTTTGACCGCGAAGTGAGCTGCAAAGCTGCTGATTTACTGCTGAAACGAATTCTTAACTATCGGCCGGAGTTAGAACAAAAGATTGAGGAAGCGCAAAATATTTATGGTATTGCCAAGGAATTGCCGAAGCAGCGAAAAACGACTAATGCCAAATCTAAATCTGCCTTGAGAAAGGGGAGTCAAAATCCCAAATTGAATGAGCCGTTTGCTCAGCGATTGGTGACATATTTACAGGCGGGTCAGCATAAATTACTAAAAGCTTACCGTTCGATCGCGGCCCAAGAGCGGAAAGAGCGTTTAGTAAATTTAATTACCACAGCGATGCGGCGATCGCTCAATCATGACGAGATGATCGAAGTAGCTGTGCAAGAATTAGGAGAGGCTCTCCATGCTTGCCGTTGCTTGATTTACCGCTGCAAAGCTACAGATGCAGCCGCCAAAATCAATCAGGAGTTTTTGCGTCCCGGCGTTCGTTCTCTGCGGGGTCAGACTTGGCCGCTGCAAAACAATCCCCTGTTTGAGGAGGTTGTGAGTAAGTTAGAGCCAGTTTATGTGGAACAGGGAGCAGAATATCCTCTGATTGCTAATACATCGGCATTGCGGACACTGGTTCAAGAGTGGCAAATTCTTTCTTGGCTGATGGTGCCAGTGCTTTATCAGGGGAGGGTTTTGGGGATAGTGGAATTGCATCAGTGCCATTCTACGAAGGCTTGGGAAGAAGATGAATTGGCCCTCGTAGAGGCGATCGCGACTCAACTGGGAGCGGCCCTAATTCAAGCTGAAACCTACGCTCACTTAGAAGAACTCAACCAACAACTGGAAGCTCTCGATCGCACTCGCAGTAATTTAATCGCGATCACGGGTCACGAACTCCGCACTCCCCTGTCTACTATCCAAGTTTGCCTGGAAAGTTTGAGCCAAGACCCCGATATGCCTTTAGAGTTGCGGCAAGTGATGCTAGAAACTGCTTTAAGTGACGCGGAACGAATGCGTAAACTGGTGCAGGACTTTCTCACTCTTTCTCACTTAGAGAGTGGCAGAGTGCAATGGAATATGGAAAGCTTGCCGCTGCAAGAGTGCGTCGATCTTGCTCTCAGCAGCATTCGCGCCCGCCGTCAACGTGAGGATTTACCGCAGATTATCGCACAAGTGCCGCCAGAGCTGCCTTTGGTACAGGCGGATGGGGAATGGCTGGTGGAAGTGCTCTCGAAACTACTGGATAATGCTTGTAAATTCACAGAACCCAATGGTAATGTGACGATTGAGGCTAAGCGCAATGGCGATCGCACGATCGAGGTAGTGGTAACTGATACTGGGCGCGGCATTGAGCCTAACCGTTTAGAGGTAGTATTTGACCGCTTTTATCAAGAGGAAGGTGCTTTGCGGCGTAGCACTGGGGGTACTGGTTTGGGGCTAGCAATTTGTAGGCAAATTGTCAAAAGTTGGGGCGGTCAAATTTGGGCGAATTCGGCAGGAAAAGATCGCGGTTCTCAGTTTCATTTTACTATTCCTTTTGTGGAAAATGGCATAGAGCCAAAGCGATCGTAAACGTAATCCCAATTCTCTAAAGTTATGCAGCAGTAGGTCGTAAGCTCTTCCCTCTTCCCTCTTCCCTCTTCCCTCTTCTATCTTCCCCTTCTTTCCCTAGCCCCTAGCCCCTAGCCCCTAGCTATATCAGGCTCGACTTTTTCTTCCTCGGATTTTTGGGCAGTTTCCTGTTGAGATTCGGCTTTTTTATTTTTCTCTAAAATATCTGCATAAGACCAAGCTGCGCTCACAATTATCCCTTTAAAGATTCCTTTTAAATCCTTTAAGTCGTCATTTTCAGAGGGTTGAGCCTTTTGATTGGCTTTATCTGCCATTGTTGCGTCTCCTGTTAAATCTAATTAGTTCCCTATTAATTCTCAAACCGAAATCCCAAATTGTATAGTCCTAGATTAACCTCAAATTCTTGTTGTTGGTTGCAGGGGATGGGATCTCATACCCCACATGAGGGGTATAACCCTGCATATCGTAAACGTCATTCTATAGTATATCGAATGCGTGCAAACGATCCGCCGCCGGGGGCGGTATCCGTAACGCCGCCCTCTGGGCGGTTCCATCACCGCCCAGAGGGGGCGTTACGTAAGTCATTTATCGAAGACAATCAAGGTAGAGGATGCCGATCGCCCAAACTCTTCAGGAGCATATTGTAAATGAGCTTCTGCGCCTGGCCAGAGGTAGGTTCCGGGGGTGACGGAACGGACGAGGTAGTGGAGGCTGTAGGCCCCAGGTTCGAGGCGATCGCTATAGGCGAGGACGCGATCGCGATACATCGTTTTATACCCAATTTGCCAGCTATCACCTTGAGCTTCCACCGCCTTTGTAGAGGTTTGGAAACTGTTATCAATTGCCTCGAAACCAGCAGGTAACTGGTCAGTAATTACCACATGATCCACATGGCGATCGGCGATAATTTCCAAACCAATATCAAACACTTGTCCCACTCCCAAAGTCAGGTCTTTAGGAATAGAAAGTTGCTGTTTCCCTAACACTCGATCTTCACCCGCAGGTCGGATTTCTCGCACTACTCGCAACCCGTTTAAACGTCCCGGTTGATTACCCTGCAAGCGATAGCCATAATTGACGATATAGTGCAGCGTACCTTGACCAGATTTCTGAATGATTAGATCGCCATTTCGTGGCAATTGATCTGTGGCTACAGTGATAAACTGACTGGGATTGCGGTAGCCGTCAAACTGAATGGAATCTAACTGTTTACCAGCCAATTTTACCGTAGCACTAAACTTAGGTGGTGTCGGCTGAGTTTTGCTGTAATCTACTAAAGCTGTCAGTGCTTCTGCATTGTCATAAGTGCTTTGCCAAGTGCCATCACGCCGCAAATTTAGGAGGCTTTGCAATAAGCGATCGATATCTTCAGTCTTGCTTTTTTGAGCGATAAACAGCCGCAAAGCTTGAGCTTGAATAGCTGTAGGAGAAGCTATCCAGCTCACATTCTTAGGTAGATTCACCGTAGCTGTGCGACCCGTGATATAGATGCTTTTTTGCAACTCATTAGTTAGCACTTGAGACTCATTTTGCCAGTCATTAAATTGAGAAAGGTAACGCGCCAGCTCAATTTGAGTAACTAGATTATATTCACTCCGCTGTTGATAGATATCGGCTAGAAAATCATTGCGCTTTTCGCCTAATTCTGCTAGAGAGATTAAAGCCGATAATCTCACTTGATTCTTACAAACTTGCTCTTTGCAAAACTCATATTGTCCGGGGTCAGCAAGAGTTTTCTTTAAGTAGTCTGTCAGGCGAGATAGCATCCCCGTATCGACTGTATTAGGAAAAGCCTTAGAAGCAGATGCGATTGCCTTTGCTGCATAGGGAGTCACAAACGGGTCAGATAGTTCTTGTCCGGGGTAGGAAGCAAAACCACCATCGGGACGCTGAAGTTTTTGCAATTTTTCAAGCGCGATCGCAGCTTCTTTGCTAGGATTAAAATCTTTCAAACTTTGAGCATATTGCTGAGAAAGAGTTTGCAAATTAGCTGCAATTAATAACTGACTAGCCGCAGGTTCCAAAAATGGTAACTGTTCATTCTGTAAAACCTGTTTCGCTGGTGCGATAATTTCTGGTATCAATGTACTAGCTAGAGAAATCTCTAAACCGCCAACATCTGACACCACATTTTTATCAACCTTCAGAGGAATTTTTACCTCCTGTCCCCCCCTTTGTAAGGGGGGATTGGGGGGTATTGTTCCCACTTCCACAACGTTTTCTGTAACTTCTAAAGGTTTCACCTCTAAAGGCACTTCAAACGCATCTACATTGCTATTTAATTGCGTGGCAAATTGAACTTTAGCATCACCAGCATTACCGGCCACAATGGGGAAACGGTAAGCATGAGTCCCTGACTCGGCTTGAGTTTTTAGATTCGCCGCTGTTGGGTTATTCCCTTCAAAATTGATAGCGCCAGCGACTTGACCGTTAATTGTCAGATTGCCTTTTTCCTGAGTATTGTTAGTTACAGATAAGCCTGCTTGAATGCGATCGCCGGGGCGGGCAAACTGCGGTAAAATGGGATTAGAAATCAGCGATTTAGTGGTAATAAAAGTTGCCTCGCCATTACCAAAATCTAAATTGCCGTCAGTAGCAACAGCCATTACACGCCAAGTTGTTAAATCGTCAGGAAGTTTGAATGTAACGCTCGCTTTCCCATTAGCATCTGTAACAACAGAACCATTGTAATAAGCCAAAGCTTGAAAATCTTTGCGGACGCGAGTATTTGCTGCACCTGTGGAGAAGCCACCGCCATAACCCCAACCTTTTGCCAAGGGTGAAGCCATATTTTCTAACACTACATTCGGTCGATTATCGTTGAAGCGGGTAGAAATAGATTGCTCCGCATAGACAGTTTTAACCAAATCTGGCGGGCGATATCCAGTTAGTTGCAGCACGGCTTCATTGACAGCCATAACTGTAAATTGCCCCTTGATTGGTTTCCCTTGATTGTCCTGTAATTGTAGTTGTACGGTTTCCTCTGCACCCGGTTGTAATTCTGTTTGCTGGGGAGTAACTTGGACTTTCAAGTATTTAGCATCTAAACTGGTTTGAAAAGGAGCAAAGCCGATTTTTACCAGATTTTCTAGACTTCCCGGTTCTAATTCTTTTAAACTCTTGCCCTGACGGACTAACACAGCTTCTACTGCTGCATTTGGCAACATTTCTGGCGTTACTTGGAACTGGATTTGAGGCGCACCACCCTTAACTTTAGTGACAGTTTGATAGAGGGTTTTATCGCGAACAACAGCAAAGTATAACTCTGCTTCTGGATAAGGCGATTGAATTAAAGCTGTTGCTGTTTCACCTGGTTGATAGCTTTTCTTGTCGAGTTTGACTTCCAGGCGATTATTATCGTATCTGTTACCCCAGCTTACGACATTTTCTCCTGTTGCCCAAATCTGTAAATCAGTGGCAGTTACTTCGTTATTGCTATCAGGAAATTTAGCCCGAATGCGGTAAGAACCAGATTCAGGAGGACTCAGAGATACTGTTTGAGGAGTGCTGCCAGATTTTACCTCGCTTTTTGCTACTGTTTTGTATTCGATTTGATTGTGAGGATTGCGACTACCTTCGACTACTTGAGTAACGCTGCTGTAGTTAATTTTTTGCAGTTCAACGCGGACTTTTTGACCTTCTATTAGTTTTCCTGTAGGATCGGTAACGATGAGTTGAATCGGTAAAGGTTTACCGGCATCGCCAACAAAATTAGTCTGTAAACCAATTAATCGCTCGCTGGGTAGGGCAGTAAATGTTTTAGAATCGGATACAGACAGATTTGAAACATCGGAGACTTCAATATCTACCCGATAATTCATCGGATAGGGCAAATCTTTGCCGACTGTAAATGTTTGATTGCCTTTACCACTAGCATCTAAGACTGCATTTTGTTGCAGTACATCAGTGGGAACGTTCGGGCTTTCTTCTGGCCAAAACCATTGCCGCCCAAAGGCAAATTCTTCCCAACCTTTTGGTGTAAATTCTGCTTTGCGGCGAGTGACATAGTATTTGGCTTTTCCACCTTCTACTGGCGAACCAAACAGATAATTACTTTGGGCAGTTGCCTCGATTTTATCGTCAATCAGTGCAAACTCTTTATCGAGGTTTAAATCTACCTTAAAATTAGGTGGTTTGAATTCAGCAATCCGAAATTGACCAGAAATTTCCGCTCCGCTTCCTCCTTTAGCTAGAATAGAATAGTAGCCTAAAGGTAGATTATTTTCGATGGGCAATTCTAGGGAAAATGTGCCAAATTCATTAGTTGTCTGAGTTCCTAAATCAGTCTTAGTACCGCTGGGAGTTTGCAGCGTGACTGCATAACTGGTATTTTTATCCTGCTTGATAACTCCATTTTGGAGATAGTAAGCAGTTCCCGTCAACCAAGCTTTTTCCCCTGGTTGATAAAGTTGTCTGTCTGAGAAGATTGTACCGCGCGATTGTGGCTTATTACTGTTCCAAGTATCTCCTTCAATCCCGTAGCCATAAGCACCGCTATATTCTTCAGTTCTAGCAAATGCCCAGTCTTTGTTTTCACGGGCAATGACTAATAAACTTGGTGCTTTTTCAAAGCCACCTACTTCAGATTTAATACAGTTCTGTAAATTCTCGCGATTGAGTAATAATGTACCATTATTGTCAGTTTTACCCGTTGCACAAGGAGTAGGTTCAGGTCGAGATTTTGCCTGTAATTGAGATTCGTAAATCTCGACTGATGCTGCTACTGGGGAACCATCATCGAGATGGTTTACTCTAATTAAGCCTGACTCTGGGAACCACTGGGCAAATACTCCCAAATTAGTCAATTGAACTAAACCGTAATTAGTAGGTTCTCGCCATTTTTGTTTACCTTTTTCATCCGAGTAAAGATTCGTGCGTGCTTGCACTCCATAAGCAAGCATTCCTGTTGCTGCACCTAGTTTTTCCCGTAAGGGAACTGTTATATCTAGAGGCTGATTTTTCTGCCCTGAAACTCGAAAAGTTTGCCACTCAGAAGGATTGGAAAGTAAATCATTTCCCTCGCCTCTGGGATATGCGTCAGCAGTATAAACTAAATCTGTCGGTTGAACGACTTTATAGGCTGCTTTGTACTCGGATTCGGGTAAATTGACTGTAGAAATATTCAGTTGTAAGTCTTTCCCTGCTGGGAAAATATTTAACCCTGTGGGTGTCCAAATTTCGCCAGAGACATCGCCTGTTTCATACTGCAATGTGACTGGTTTTCCCAAGGTTTGACCGAATTTATCTTTGAGGTTAGCACCAATAGTAATAGTATATTGTTTTGCTGGTTCTAAACTCCAGGGATTAAGACTAACCAAAGGTTCATTGTCATAGGCTTGGACAAGTGTGGGAGATTTTTTAGGTTGGGGATTAAGGGTGATATTCTCCCGCGCTGAATCCGCGATCAGACCGTTATTAAATTGTAACTGACCGCTGCCTTTTACGAACCGACCATAAGCACCGCCAGCATCTGGTTGTCCAAAAAATTTAATAGCTTTAAATGCCAAGGGCGAATAAGTTTCTACCTGGCTAACAAATGGTGTTTCGCTGGGGAGATTGCCGCGAAGTGGTAGCAAGCCAGAGTCAAATTGTAGACGGTACTGAGTGGCTTTTTCGAGGGTTTGTTGGGGAACTATGGTATACTTAAAAGGGCGAACCGATGGATCGAAATTTTCTTCTGGGTTTTCCCTATCCTCTGATTTTACCTCAGCTTTTTCTAACTCTACTTTAACAGGCACAGTTGTTGTCTGTCCCTCTGGCATTAGCTTCAAATGTTGTTCCACTGAAGCTAAATCTAATTCTACATTTGATGTGAATTTCAGAGTAGGCTTAATATCAATGGGTTGGAACTCTGAATTTTCCGGTTTAGAAGTGGGTAAATTGGACAGTTGGATTGGTTCGGTGTTAAATGTCCAACTTAAATCTCGATCGAGGCGGTGATTTTTTAAATCAGTCAAACCTGCTTTGATGGCGATTTGAATACGAGTAGCTTTAGGTAATGCTTGTTCCGGTTGAAATCCCACCATACGGGGGGTTAAAAAACGAAATTGACCGGGGATAGCAGGTTTGATTTCAAATAGTTTGAGTTTATCTTGCTGTTCGGAACTATCAAGGCTTTCAACGGGAATTAATGCCTCTTTAAACCGGATGCGAATTTGGTTGAGAGGTTCAGCTTTTCCAGTAGGACTAATTTCTTCAATCCAGTCTACCAGTTGCGGATTAACTAGGGGAGCAACTGAGGGAAGGGGTTCAATTTTTGAAGATTTATTCGCGACTCCACAGGTTGTTACTACCACCGTGAGAATTAGGAGAAGTATCGGCCTTATCCATTTTTTGAATTTCATATTGATGTTTTCCTTTACGGCTACTGTATCTACAGTTGACGCGATCGGGTTTCCCGATCAATTTTATTAAATTTTTAACTCAGCCATTGCTAAGGCTATATAAATGATTAAAGCCTATAATTTTATGGTGTAGAGATTTTGTATTTTTTCTTAATGAGTGCGAAATTTATAGTTTCTGGAAGTAGGGATATTCAAGTTGTAGTCTTGTAAATGAATATGCGTAATCCCGCCTTTGGGTGGTTAAAGATACCGCCCAGAGGACGGGGTTAGGTTATACTTTTTTGTCGATCCGGTAGGGTTGTTTCGATATCGGAAATAGATTAAACTTTTCTGGGCTGAGGGATTAATTGATGAAAGCATTAAGGCTGTGGCTAATTAAAAATTCCCAGAAGGCTGGGCGCAAATGTAGAAACCCAAAACTTCGCGTATTTTTGGTGTTAGTATTAATTTGTCTGACGGTGCGATCGCTTCCCTATCTCGCACCCATCCGCGCTGCTGACATCGCACAGGATCGGGAGGCGATCGAATTTAGCGATCGCAACGGCCTTACTCTCGGCACTATTCTCACTCGTGACCAAGAACATACCGCCGCTGTACCCTTAGATCGAGTTTCTTCTCACTTTGTACGCGCCATCATCGCCGCTGAGGATAGCCGATTTTATCAACATGGTGCCACAGATATGAGAGCGATCGCGCGATCGCTCCTCGAAGCCGCACAAGCCAAACAGTTAGTCAGCGGCGCTTCTACCATCACTATGCAGTTAGCGCGGATGCTAGACCCCGCACCTCGCACATTAGCTAATAAAGTGCGAGAAATTTGGCTATCTTGGCGCATTTTCGCCGGCATGAATAGAGACGAAATTCTCGAATCTTACATCAACAGATTGCCAATGAGCGGCAATATTTACGGGGTAGAAGCCGCTTCCCGTAACTATTTTGGCATTTCCGCCGCCGAGATCAATCTCGCTCAAGCGAGCCTTTTAGCAGCTATTCCCAACGATCCAAATAACCTCAATCCTTACTACCGCTGGCAATCTCTGAAAAAACGGCAAAATTACGTACTCGATCGCATGGTCAAAGACAAGTATATCACGCGATCGCAGGCAGATAGAGCCTTGAATGAAGAAATTTTACTAGCACCGAAAGAACAGGGAATTATTGCCGCACCTCACTTTTTATTCTGGCTATCTAATCAATTACCCAAGCAGCATCCGTCTCATATTCGCACCACAATCGATCGTTCTTTACAGCAGTTTATAGAAGCACAAGTGCAGCAAGTTGTTAACTCTTTATCTCCCCATAATGTCCACAATGCAGCCGCTCTAGTCATAGATAATCATACTGGGGAAGTTTTAGCTTATGTCGGTTCTCCAGATTATTTTAATGAAATAGAAATAGGTCGGAATGATGGAGTGCAAGCGCTACGCCAGCCTGGTTCTACCCTTAAACCTTTCTTGTATGAATTAGCCTTAGAAAAACGTGCGATTAGACCCAACACTATTTTAGCCGATGTACCGACTTATTACGCCATTCCCGGTGCAAAACTTTACAACCCAACTAATTATAACGATGAAACATTTTTAGGCCCGGTACGGGTGCGGGTTGCCTTGGCAAATTCTCTCAACATTCCAGCAGTAAGAGTATTAGAAAAAGTGGGAGTATCTACGTTTCTCAATCGTTTGCATGAATTGGGATTTGAGCATTTAACTCAATCTCCAGAATACTATGGTTTAGGCTTGGTTTTAGGTAGCGGTGAAGTTAGTTTGTTTGAGTTAGCTAGAGCTTATGTGACCTTAGCAAGACAAGGGAAATCGACACCTATTGTCACCACATTTAATGATGATAAAATTTCCAGTGATACACCTGTCATGGATCGAACAACATCGGCATTAATTACTAATATGTTAAGCGATGCTCACGCCCGCGCTCAAGAGTTTGGTGTTGATTCTGTGCTGGCTTTACCATTTACTACAGCGGTGAAAACAGGAACATCTTCTAATTTTCGGGATACTTGGACGGTGGGTTTTACTAATGATTACACGGTTGCAACTTGGGTAGGAAATTTCAATGGCGATCGCATGAAGAAAGTCTCTGGAGTCATGGGCGCTGCCCCTCTCTGGAATCACATTATTTTACACTTACACGAACATCAAGAGCCTGCACCTTTTCCTACTTTAAAAGGGTTAGTACAGCGCCCTATTTGTGCTATTTCTGGGTGGCGGCCTACACCTGAATGTTCCTCGGTTGTACAAGAATATTTTTATCCTGAAGATATCAGCAAATACAAAACTGAGTCAGGTATTTTAAAGCTGTCTGAAGATTATAATGGGTGGTTAGCAAGGCAGAGTAAATCTAGTTTAACTAATAGCAAATTCAAAATACTTTTTCCTCAAAATGATGCTTATTTTCTGATAAATCAGAATGAAAATTCACGCCTAGAGTTTAAATTGTCTGGATCGAATAACGCCCCCGTTGAGTGGTGGTTGAATGGTAAAAAGTTAGCCACTCAGCCCTCTAATTCACTTTTTTGGCAACTTCAACCTGGTCAATGGAATTTACAAGCTAAATCGGGTACTTTAGTGGATAGTGTAAGATTTGAAGTGCAAGTTACTGAGAATAAATCCCTGCGGCGTGGCTTTTCTTTTGTTGATAATTCAGCATCTTTTCCTACTGAAAAATAGAACAGGAATTACGCACCCAACCAAAGAAACCGGGTTTTCTTACGAAAATACTTCCTTCTACCTTTTACCTTTTGTCTCCTGCCTTTTGCCTTCTGCGTGACCCACAGATTTTCTCAAAAACCCGCTTTCTAGGACTCTATGCGTAAGTCCTATAGAATTAAAATGAGACTTTAGCTTCAGTAGTTACGCGGAGTACGGATTCTTGGTGAAAGGTGCGTTTATAGATATCGATAATTTCTGCTATTGCCCGATTTTTCTCTGGGCTATTTTCATAAATTAAGATAACGACTTTGGACTTTTCTGTTACCAGTAAGCTATTGCTATTAAGATATTGTCCATAGGAATCTAAGACGGTTAATCCTTCGTGAAAACGGGGCGTAATGGTAGTGTTTAAAAATTGCTGCCATTCTACATCGGAAATTGTACTACCTCCCGGTTTAGTTAGACCAAAATATAGTTCATCTTTGATGAGAATTTTTTGGTTAATATTTGTAGTAGAAGTTTCGGAAATTTCGGCACGAACGAGTGTAGGTATGGAGATGGGAATAAGGATAAAAAAACTGGCTAGGAAAAGGCTGTTAATAGTTTTTGGCATGGTAATTAATTAGGATAATAATTGTGGAAATTGCGCTAATAGCCATGTCCCTACTTGCGATCGATCTTGGTTGCGACTACGCTGTAAAGCTTCCTTTAGTAAGGCAATGGTTAATCGCGGTAAAACTTCGGACTAAAAAAATTGTATAAGTAAGGTTATAGCACAAATTGTTGCTACATGAGAACAAATTGCTTTCTAAAATAATTTTGTGTATATATTTATTGATTAATTAAACAGTTAGGTCTACACTTACCAGCCAAATTATTAACCAATTAGCGATCGCAACCCCAAATTAAATTAAGGTAAGCAACGCTTAAGAACTCTCACCCTCCTCTTTTCCAAATCTTGATCTGCCCATCCCAACCCCCACTAACAATCATCTGCCCATCCCCACTAATTGCAACAGAATTAACATAGCCAGAATGCCCGCTTAAAGTTCCTTTCAGCGCCCCAGAACGCACATCCCAAAGTTTAACAGTTTTATCCCAACTACCGCTAACTAAAGTATTTCCATCTTTAGTAATTGCCACAGACCAAACCCCATCTGTATGCCCGCTCAAACGCTTAATTAATTGCCCAGTACCCAAATTCCATAGGCTAATTGTTCCATCACCACTACCACTAGCTAAAGTTTTGACATCGGGACTGAAAGCCACCGACAAAATAGATAAAGAATTACCTTTTAAAGTGCGGATTAAGTCACCAGTTTGCAGATTCCATAACTTAATAGAACCATCCTTACTGCCACTAGCTAAAGTTTTGCCATCTGCTGCGATCGCCACCGAATTTACCAGAGCAGAATGTCCCAACAAAGTATAAAGTAAAGCCCCAGTTTTCACATTCCAAATCTTAACAGTTTTATCCCAGCTACCACTGGCTAAAAACTGACCATCAGGACTGAGGGCAATTGCAACTACCACATCAGAATGCCCGGTCAAAGTGCGAATATTCTCACCTGTTTCTAGATTCCAAATCTTAATAGTTTTGTCATCGCTACCGCTGGCAAAAATCTTGCCATCAGATGCGATCGCCACTGCATTCACCGCGTCCCCGTGACCCCGCAGCGTACTCTTTAACTCGCCGCTAGGCAAATTCCAGACAGAAATACTGCCGTCAGTATTGCCCGATACAAAGTGAGAGCCAGCCGCCGCCACCGAACTCACTACCCCCGCAGAAACCTTGAGCGCACTAGCGAGAGTAAAAGCAGCATTAGCAGGTAGGCGCGGCGAATTATTAACAGGAGTACCAGTTTGCGGTTTTCCCGGTGTTGGAGAATCTTGGGGTACTGTTGGCAGCGCAAGGCTTGTCCGCCACTTCAAGAAAGTATCGATCTCAATCCCGGCGGCCACAATTTTATCGGATTTGTCCTCTAATTGTATAATGCCATTAATGGCTACAACCCTCCCCCCATCGTCCAATACCGGGCCGCCGCTCATGCCTCCCCTCACTAAGTTACTATAAACTAAAGTATAACCATTCCAGGCCGTTTGACGGCGCGTCATCAGCCCCTCAGTGACAATCAAAATCGGCTGTTGCAGAGTTCCGCCCGATCGCGGCCAGCCAGCCACATAAAGCTTTTTACCCTCGCTTGCGTCAGTATTCGCCAACACAGCGAGGCGATAGTTTTCCGCGCTGCTGAAGGGAACTACTGCCAAATCTGCTCCCGGCATTCGTTTGATCAGGCTGTAATAGACTGGATGGCGCTTGCCATCGGGGGTAACAATGTGATAATTACCCGCTTGGCTCACTACGTGCCAATTAGTAATTATATAGTAAGTGCTACCTTTTTTTTCAAAGATCACCCCAGAACCGTTGCCTGTTGGGCCATCAACGCGAACTGTAATTTCTTTAGCGATCGCATTCACCTCAGCGGGTGCTAGTGCTGCGGAGACTTGGGGGGTAAGAAGTGGGAGAATAGGCGCGATCGCGGTCGCGCCGAGTCCAATACTCAAAATAGCTGAAATACTTTTGTTATAATTCATCTGCGAGTCAAAATGTTAATATAGCAACCTTTTAACAGACGGAAAACCTTTCTACTTTGTGTCATATTTTCACATGAATTTGAGATGAACAAAATGATTCAAGCTGATCTTAAATCAGTTTTTCCAATTTGAACCTTGACAAAACCCAACGCTTGGGTTATTATAAAGATAAGCTTTAAATAAAAGCTATTTGTATACACTAAAAACCAGTATGTATAATATTATGTTAATATATAATAATCCACTAATAATAATACTATGCCGAAAGTTCTTGAAGATACCCAGAAAAATTTATTCGTTTACATCTATACTAACGATCATATCCCTGCTCATGTCCATGTCTTTATAGGTAGAAAAAATGATGCTAACCAAATGGAAATTAAAATTAATATTGGTAGTGAAGAAAAACCTCCTAGTATAGTTAGTGCAAATGATAAAATCAAAGATAAAGACTTAGTAGCTGCTCTCAAGTTCGTAGCAGCTAATCAAGAAATACTATTAAGTAAATGGCAAGAAATACATGGTGATTAGAAACTGGGATAAAGAGTTAACTGAGGAAAATCTACGAGAGCAAATAGCCAAAGCCAAGCAAGCATGGAAACAAGCCGAGGCTACAGAGCCTCGTGCCGAATCCGTGCATTATAATCAGTCTGATGATTTAATAGTTATTAAACTGAAAAACGGTGCTATTTTTAGTTTTCCTCCAAGATTGGCACAAGGTTTAGAAGGTGCTTCAGCAGAACAACTTGCCGATCTTTGGCTACCACCTTCTGGTAGCAGCGTCCACTGGGAAAGCCTAGACGTTGATTTTGGTATTCCCGAACTTGTAGCAGGTATTTTTGGGACAAAATCATGGATGGCTGAACTAGGTAAAAAGGGAGGACAAGTAACTTCAAGTGCCAAAACTATCGCCGCTAGAAAAAATGGTAAAAAAGGTGGTAGACCTAAAAAAAATGCTCCTATTAATTTATGAAATTAATTTCAGGAACTTGGAGCATTCTTACCTTGATAATCTGAATTTTTACCTTAAATTTTTACCGCCATAACGTTGCAACTCCTCTGTCAAATTCAGAGGAGCAACAATCGCTTTACTTTCAAACTCACCCCACATTTCACGAGGTACTATCCAAGTAATTTCAAACTGATTACCATCAGGATCTTCACCATATACAGACTTACTAGCACCATGATCGCTTGCACCCCGATAAGAGCCTTTCTCCTTGAGAAATTGAACAGCATCAGCCAACTCCTCAATTGTTTTAACTTCCCAAGCTAAATGATAAAGTCCCACACTTCCAGGGGGTGGTGACGGCGCATTTGTTCCCAAAGCCGCTAAACCCAGATCGTGATGGTTTTGAGAACCTACGGCCCGCAAAAATGCCATCTTCCCGTGCATCTGCGCTACTTCCACAAAACCAAAAACAGATTTATAGAACTCAACTGAGCGTTTTAAATCCCGTACATAAAGCACAACATGGTTCAAACTGGTGACAGAAATCATAGTATTTTTAGATTGTCCCCCCTTTTTAAGGGGGGACAAATGCAGGAGATTTGAGATTTAAGATTTAGCATTTTAAGCCAAATCAAACAAGAGAAATTCAGCCTTATCTGCCGCTTCGATCTCGATATGAGATTCATCGCTAATGGCAGCGCCATCGCCATGTTTTAACGGCAAACCATTCAAAACAATTCCACCGCGAGCCACCTGTACCCACGCATGACGCTTAGGTTGCAAGGAATGAGTGACGCGATCGTTTTTTTCCAAAACAGCCGCATATAAATCCACATCCTGATGTACCTTAACAGCACCATCCCGTACATCCCTAGCAGCAACTAACCTCAACTTTCCGGGGTGTTGTGCCACATCAAAATCACGCTGTTCGTAACTTGGTTTTAATCCCTTTGTATCGGGAAGCAGCCAAATTTGTAGTAAGTGAACTGGGTCTGTTTTGGATTGATTAAACTCGCTGTGCTGGATACCTGTACCAGCACTCATTCGCTGTACTTCGCCAGGTTTAATCACTTCACCATTGCCGATACTATCTTTGTGTTCTAGCGCTCCTTCCAAGACATAAGTAATGATTTCCATGTCTTGATGACCGTGCGTACCGAACCCACGACCGGGGTTAACAATATCTTCATTAATTACTCGCAATGCCCGAAAACCCATTTGATTAGGATCGTAATAATTGGCAAACGAAAATGAGTGGTAACTATCCAGCCAACCGTGATTAGCATGACCTCTATCTTCACTTTTTCGGATGACGATCATTTTTTAATTCCTCATTTTTCAAGTTTGAAGGGAAAGTGTCAACTTAGGTGAACTTGGTGGTTTAAAACGCAACTACAAAAACAAAAACTGCCTACACGAGTTTAAAAAATTGTAGTTCTCGATTAGTCCGCGTAGGCGGACTTTGCTTGTGTAGCCGCGAATTCTATTCGCCTGCTAAATTGTTGTGATTCCTCCGATTAATTCTTGCAGCAATACCCACTCTACGGTTAACTATGCCTTAAAGTTTGGCATGAGCCCCATCGCAAAACGGGGAGTTAGCAGTATGTTTGCAGTTACAAAGCGCTACCGTTTTTGTCTCGGTAATTTCAAAAGCTAGCGGCACAAATTCTGTACCTTTGTGACCACCATCACAATAAGGCTGGTTTTGAGATTGACCGCATTTGCACCAATAGTAAGTACCAGGCTCTAATGCAAGAACAACGGGCTTTTTATCAAAAATAACAGGCGTGCTCATCGGATTCTCCTCTCAGGAATGGCAACAGATTTGTTATTTCTGTGCTTTTTGCATATTTATACTTTAAACTAAGTAAAGCCATAATGGGAAGTATGCACTTTAAAGTAAGGTAGTACCCAAAAAGATACTATGCAAACCAACACAGATACCGAGAGAGCCAGTTGTATTGTAGAAAGAACGTTAGACGTGATTGGTGGGCGCTGGAAGGTCTTAATTCTGCGCGAGTTATTTCAAGGGGTGAAGCGTTTTAATGAGCTACAACGCGCCTTAAAAGGAATCACTCAAAAAATGTTGACACAACAACTGCGGGAGATGGAATCGCATGGTATTGTCCATCGCGAAATATACTTGCAGGTTCCTCCAAAAGTCGAATATTCGTTAACACCTTTGGGAGAAAGTCTCAAACCAATCATCGATGCCATGCACGAATGGGGTGTTAAGTATCTCAATCAAAACAATTAATTTTGAAAAAAATAGTCATTGCGAGCCAAGCGAAGCGCAGTTGCGGGATATTGCCCGAAGCAATCCCAAAGCCTTGCGATTGCTTCGCTACGCTCGCAATGACAAGTTATCCCTAAGTAAGCTCTAACACCTAAGCAAGTCCTAACAACTAACAACTAACAAATTACAAATTACAAATTACAAATTACAACCAATTACCAACTAAAACAAAAGCTGCCCAGAAATAAGGATGAGAAAATCTTTTATCCTGGAAAATCGCCTGCTGAGCACGGCGGAGAGCTTCAGCTTTTGTCACTTCTTTCTTGGCTAATTCTTCATAAAATTTAGTCATCAGTAAAGCAGTCGCTTCATCGCTCACATACCACAAAGATGCCATCGTACTCCGAGCTCCCGCCCGCACAGCTACCCCCGCTAATCCCAAAGCCGCCCGCTTATCTCCAACAGCAGTTCTGCAAGCACTCAGCACTAGCAATTCAATAGGGCGGGCCGTCCTTGTATTTCCCCTTAGCAAACTATCTAATTCCTTAGCGTTAATTCGCTCGTCCCAAGCAAGAATAAATGTATTTTCAGCTTTAGAACTGAATTCGCCGTGAGTTGCTAAGTGAACTACTGGGAAAGGAAACGAATTAATTTTTGCTTTTAAGTTGGCTTCGGTGAAAGATTCATTTAGCAGAATTGTACTGGGAACTTCTGCCGCGATCCGTTGCAATTCAGTCTCAACGCCAGGAAGTGCATCAAACCCTTGGCGAGATTCGCTTAAGCCACCAGTGAGAATTTTGAGGCTATTTCTTGCTAAAGGTTTAGCGTCTACCAGTTGTAAACCAGGAGCTATTGCAATGCTATATTTTTGAGCTAAATATTGCTTGCCATCGTAAAGAGCGGCCATCGGAATACTCCGCAGAGAACCATCTAAGACAAATACTAAAGTTTGTACGCCACTCGCTGCTAAGTCAGTTTCGATGGGACGGATTAACCAGTCATAAGCTTGTTGCGACGGTTCCAATAAGATTTTTAAGACCCCCCGGATTAAGCTTCTTGTTAGTCCTTCCCGCAGTTTTATGAGTATTTCTTCTACTCGCTCTTCAGATACAAAGGTAGTGTAGTGAAGTAGAGGTTTGTTTGGAAGTTTGACAATTACTTCTAGGCGATCCCGCAAAATAATCGGATAAAAAACTGCTGCTTTTGGATCGATTTGGTCGATTTGAACTGGTCTGATATCTAAACAGGCATCTCGAAAGAAGTTGTCAAGTTCAGCTACTTGTAATGCTTCTATTATTTGCCTCGCTTGAATTAATGCTAATTGATCTACAACTCCATGACTTTGTGAAGAATTAAGAGGCGGTTGCAACAGCAAACCTACTAGCTCTCGATAGACTGGCTCTACACTTTCTGTAAATGAAAACTGTACATCTGAGCTAATACTAACTAAATCGCTACGAAGAGACTGGAGGGTTTTTACTGCGGAGAAATAAGCAGTAATTGCGCCTTCTCGCTCTCCTTGAACTTTCATAATTCTTCCTAATTGCCACTGCCACTGGTAGGCAATATCCGCAGCATTCACCGCTTGCGCTAAAAGTAGTGCTTTTTCAGTTAATTTTCTCGCGTCAGCCCATTGTTGATTCTGTTCGTAAAGCTTGCCCAAATTTCCCAGAGCATTAGCTTCTGCTCTTCTATCTTTTAAGCTTTGAGCTAGTTTTACTGCCATTGCTAATAATTGAGCAGGCTCTTGATAATTGGCGATCTGCTGCTGTTCTTCGCCTTGCTGTTCAATCCTAATTAAGCTGTGAGCTAAATTAATTATAGCATAAACTGCTGTCCTGCTAGCAGGTAATTTGGCAAGTAAAAACTCGATTTTAGGTGATAAAATTTTGGCTTCTGACCATTGCTTTTGCTCTAATAAAAGGCTCAGTTGGTTTAGTTGCGCTTCAATTGTCTGTAAAGGTGTAGGAGATGCTTTCACTGCCCGCTGATAAAAATCTAAAGCTGCTTCCGGTTTTTGCTGTACTCTAAATGTATTACCCAAGCTAATCATAGCGGCTGTCAAGGCTTCGGGAGATTCTAATTTTTCAGCTATTGCTAAACTTTGCTGTAAAACTTCCTGAGATTGATTCAAATCTCCCACTATCCGCAACGCATCGCCTAAGCTCTGAAATCCTCTGGCTTTCAGTAGCGTATCTGGTTGGTTTTTCAGTGTTTCTTTCACAGTCTTTAGCATTTTGAGAGCTTGACTATATAGCCCTAATACCTGTAGTGATTGAGCTTGGTTAATCTGGTTCCTAGTAACTCCTGTAGCATCGCCGATTTCTTTGTATGTTTCTGCGGCTTTTTTCCAGGTTTCTAGGGCTTGTTCGGAATTGCCAGCAGATAATTCTAATTGTCCTTTTACTTCTAGTATTTGAGCGAAAATTTTTGTCCTCTCAGCGGTATTTTCTATTTGATTTAGTTGGTTGAAACTGTCTGTAATTGCAGCCGTTGCTTTAGTTCTTTCTCCAGCATGATGATAGACGAGTGCCAGATTTCTTAAAGCCCTTGCCTGACCTAATTGATTGCCTTGGGCGGTATAATCGGTAACTAAGCGCTGTAATACCGCGATCGCATCTGCAAACTGTCCCGTTTCATAAAGTTGCTGTGCCTGTTTTTCTAAGGCCGCCACTCTATTTAAAGCTGGCGTTTGCCTTACCTCTGCTTTAGCAAATGTTTCAGGAGTAATTGCCAAGGCTTTTGGGGTTTGGGAACCGCAAACTAAAGAGAAAATGCAAATAGTAAAAACAGGGATTTTTTTCATCTATAATAATTGTTAATTATTAATTGTTAATTATTTATTTCATAAACAGGTGCATAACAACCACAATTTGTCAATCGAGGACTGTATTTGGAGTTCAGATCGTTAGCAGAGGCACGAAGTAAACAGAAATGAAGTGAAGCAATCGCAGGGATAAGGAAAAAGCTTCGTACCCTCGCAACTGCGATCGAGCTTAGCTCACAATGATATTATTTATTTTATACTATAGCATTATCAGAACTTACTCAAAACTGTATGCTCCCAAAGCATAAAACAACTGCTCGAGTTATTGTGCAAAGTTTTTGACAGTTTTTATGAAAGCAATAATATCTTTTTCCTGCGTATTGAAAGCGGTGACAAGTCGGACAATATTCGCATCTTCACGATGCCAACGATAAAACTCGAATCCTTCGGATAAAAGCGCTTTAATTACTGGTTCTGGAAGTTCAATAAAAATTTCATTTGCTTCTACTGGATAGGCAAGCTTCACCCCAGAAATACCCGCGATTCCTTCTACTAATTGGGCTGCCATTTCGTTAGCTTTCGCTGCATTTCTTAACCACAACTTATCTTTAATATATGCTTCTAGCTGTACTGATAGAAACCGCATTTTTGAGAAAAGATGACCGCTGCGCTTGCGGCGATATTGGAAATCTCGCACCAATTTGTGATTAAAAAATACTACTGCTTCTGCTGCCATTGCGCCATTTTTAGTAGCTCCAAATGAAAGTACATCAACGCCAGCCCGCCAAGTAATATCGGCAGGAGAACAACCGAGACTGGCGACAGCATTTGCAAACCGCGCTCCATCCATGTGCAATTGTAAATTGTAAGCGTGAGTTACTTCAGCAATTTGGGAAATTTCATCAGGATTGTAAATAGTTCCGGCTTCTGTTGCCTGAGTAATGCTGACAGCAGCAGGTTGTACATGATGAACAAATCCTGCACCGGCTCGATCGAGTATTGCTGCTAAGTTAGCAGCATCAATTTTGGCATTATTTCCTGTTAGTGTTACTAGCTTTGCACCACCAGTATAAAATTCTGGTGCGCCGCATTCATCGACGTTGATATGAGATTCGGCATGGCAATAAATTGCTCCATAAGGAGGAGAAATAACAGAGAGAGCGAGAGCATTGGCGGCGGAGCCTGTCGCTACGGGAAAAACTGTGACGGGTGTCTCAAATAGTTCGGAAAATTTGCCTTGCAAATTCTGCGTGCATTCGTCATTTCCGTAGGGCATAGTAGCCCCGTCATTGGCGGCTGCGATCGCTGCCATTATTTCTGGAGAAACTCCCGTAACATTATCGCTGCAAAAATTCATTTTAATAATTGGTAATTGTAATTGATAATTGGTAATTCCTCTCCATTACCACTTCAACTCTAACACTATCTTGAGTTTACTTCTCCTTAAATACAAACCTTTATACATTTAATCAGAGCGTAATTTATCTTAAAAAAATAAAACACAAGCTCGAAATTTTAAACGGTTGAGTAAGTGGGATCTGTGGAAATACGAGTGAAAATACTATTAAAGCTGAATTTGCCAAGGCTGTCTCCGTTTTTATACGTAAGTACATTTACATAAATGCGACATTGACGATCGTCTGCCTTTGTTCCCAGAGGCATTTTTTTTGTCAAGAATAAGTGTCGCAGCTAACTTTAATACTTTACTTGCAAAGCTTATCTTTAAAATAGAGGCTGTACTCATAGTAAGAGTGCATCGCAAATTAACCATGCTACACCCCAACCCATCCTTTTGTCGCACCCTTGCTCCCACAGAAATATCTGGCATCGCTGCCACCTTGCAGCATAAGGTAGAGCAATTGACTGGCGAATTAAACAGTGCCCGCCAGCAACTAGAGCGCGAGAGAGAGCAACTAAAAAAGACCAATGATGCTCTCCAAGAAAGCCAAGTACACCTGCACGCAGTCATTTCCAAAGCGCCAATTGTCCTCTGGGCATTGGATGGTGAGGGCATATTCACACTTTTTGATGGCAAAGGGCTAGAAAATTCAGACCTTCAGCCCGATCAACTCGTCGGTCAGTCAATTTTTGATTTATATTGCAACCATCCAAATATTTTGGAAAGCATCGCCTTTGTACGTGCAGGCAACGAGCACAGTTGGATTGCAGAAATGGGGGATTTAGTATACGAAAGTCAAGCAACTCCGATACGGGATCGAGATGGTCAAGTTTTGGGAGTAATCGGTGTTTCTACTGACATTACGCTGCGTCATAAATCTGAAGCAGCCCTGCAAGAAGCAAAGATAGAGCTAGAGTTTAGAGTCGATGAGCGGACAGCAGCTTTAAAGGAGTCTAACGATCAGTTAGTAGTAGAAATTGTGGAACATCTACAAGCAGAGAAAGCGCTGCGATATCGAGTTGAATTTGAGCAATTGATCGCGACTCTTTCTACTCATTTTATCAACTTAAGACCAGAAGAAATTGATAGCGGTATTAACCGAGCGCTGGAAACAATCGCAACTTTTAGCGGTGTCGATCGCAGTTACGTCTTTTTGCTCGATGACAACGGCACTAAGCTCAACAATAGTCACGAATGGTGCGCTCCTAACATTGCCCCGCAAATTCGCCAACGTCAAGGCATAGCAGTGGAAGCTCTGCACTGGTGGCAAGAGCAAATCCGCCAGCGCGAAACTATTAATATTCCCAGTGTCGCCAAATTGCCGCGATCGCAGCGGACTACCAAAGCCATTATGCGATCGCAGTCCATCCAATCTCTGATCGTGATGCCAATGACTCATCGCGGCTCCCTGGTGGGATTCTTAGGCTTAGATGCCGTGCAATTAGAAAAAGCTTGGTCAGAAGATGTCATTACCTTACTGCGAATTGTCGGCGAAATGTTCGTCAACGCCCTAGAGCGCAAGCGAGTAGAAGCACAAAAGACCCAATTAATTGCCTCTATCCAAGAGTCAGAACGCAAATTTCGCAGCTTATACGAAGCCACCAACGACGCAGTAATGCTCCTTGACGAACAAGGTTTCTTTGACTGCAACCGCGCCACCCTAAAAATATTTGGCTGTACTATCAAAGAGGATTTGTGTGGGAAGCAACCCAAAGACTTTTCGACCCGATTTCAGCCAGGAGGAGAAGATTCAGAAAGTTTAGTAAAACAACACATTGCTGTAGCTATGGAGACAGGTAGCAACCGATTTGATTGGCTACACCAACGCATTGATGGTTCAGAATTTCCCGGAGAAGTCTTACTCTCTGCAATGGAAATCGACGGCAAAAAAGTGCTGCAAGCAGTAGTGCGCGATATTACCGAGCGAAAGCGAAGTGAAGAGGGAATTAAGGCATCCTTAGCAGAGAAAGAAGTCCTGCTTAAAGAAATTCACCATCGCGTTAAAAACAATCTCCAGGTTATTTCTAGTCTGCTCAGACTTCAATCGCGATACATTCAGGATCGACGTACAATTGAAATGTTAAAAGAAAGCCAAAATCGCGTTCGGTCAATGGCTCTCGTTCACGAGCAATTATATCAATCCCAAGACTTATCAAAGATTAACTTTGCTGAATACATCCATAACCTAGCAAATAATTTATTTCAGGCTTATGAAGTAAATGAAAAGGGAGTTAAATTAAGGATGAATATCGAGGTAGTTTATCTCAATATTGACACAGCAGTTCACTGTGGATTAATTATCAACGAATTGGTTTCCAATTCTCTTAAATATGGATTTATCGATCGGCAAAAAGGAGAAGTTTATATAGAATGCTCAGTCACAAATCAGCAATTTATGCTGACCGTTCGGGATAACGGCATTGGATTTCCAGCTAACTTGGATTTCCGCAATTCCTGCTCATTAGGACTGAGATTAGTGTGTTCTTTAGTTAATCAACTCAGAGGGACTATTGAACTAAATAGCAGTAAAGGAACTGCGATAGCAATTACATTTACAATGCAAAACTTACAGCAGGGGAGTGAAACTAATGTCAAGAGCTAAGATCCTCATCGTTGAAGATGAAAGCATCATCGCCGAGGACATTGCAGATAGTTTAAAAGTTCTAGGGTATAGCATTAGCGCTATAGTATTTTCTGGAGAAGAAGCCATTCAAGCAGCCGATGATATGCAGCCTGATTTGGTGTTAATGGATATTCATCTGCAAGGAAAAATGGACGGCATAACAGCAGCAGAAGAAATCAGATCGCGCTTCCAAATACCAGTTGTTTATTTAACAGCTTATGCCGATGATAACACTTTACAACGGGTCAATGCGACAAAACCATTCGGCTATGTTGTCAAACCATTTGAAGAAAAAAACTTGCATTCAGCTATCCAAATTGCTCTGCATCGGCATCAGTATGACTATTTAACAAATTTACCTAATCGCTCGTTGTTGCGAGAGCGGCTTAATCAGATATTAGAAAAACAAAAAGCTTTTCAGACTCTAATTCCGATTGTATCTCTCAGCGTGGATCGGATCAACAAAATCAACGGTACATTAGGGCATTCTATCGGTGACTCCGTACTCCGTATTATTAGTCAAAGGCTCACTAACTGCAATCCTAACTTTAATATGGTTGCCCGTTTAGAAGCTGCTGAATTTGCGATTATCATGCCGCTAATTGAAGAAAAAGAAGATACTGGCAATGTCGCTCAAACCATTTTAGATATGATCTCCGATCCCATCGTTGTTGATGGCTATGAAGTTTATGTCACTGCCAGTATCGGCATCGCTTTCTATCCCGGTGACGGCACTAAGGGAGACGAATTGTTGAAGAATGCTTATGCAGCCATGTATTATGCTCAGCAGCAGGGCGGAAATAGTTATCAGTTTTATACTTCAAAATCATCGATAGTATCTATCAACCAAATCATTCAGGAAACCAGCCTGCGGAATGCCCTTAAATGCTCAGAGTTTGAAGTTTACTATCAGCCTCAAGTCGAACTTAAGACAGGTAAGATTGTTGGTGCTGAAGCCCTATTACGCTGGAATCATCCAGAACGAGGTTTAGTTTACCCCGATGAATTTATCGCCCTTGCTGAAGAAATGGGTTTGATTATTCCACTGGGTGAATGGGTGCTGCAAACTGCTTGCAAGCAAACTAAAATTTGGCAAGAATCAGATTTTTCCCCCTTGCGGATAGCAGTCAACTTGTCAGGTCGTCAGTTCAATCAGAAAAATATTGCTGAAAGAGTAAGGCAGATATTAAAAGAAACAGGACTAGATCCTAAGTATTTAGAACTGGAAGTAACAGAAAGTCTAGTAATTCAAAATGAATCGGCTGCTACTAAGGCTATGACTGAATGGCGTACCCTTGGAATTAAAATAGCGGTTGATGATTTTGGCACGGGATATTCCTCTTTAAGCTATCCTAAACGTTTTCCATTTGATATTATTAAGATTGACCGCAGTTTTATCTGCAATATCACAAACGATCCCAAGAATGCCGCAATTACTAAAGCGATTATTCAAATGGCACACAGTTTGAATATGAAAGTGATTGCTGAGGGTGTGGAAACCCAGGCAGAACTAGATTTCCTTTATCAATATGAATGTGATGAGATGCAAGGTTATTTTTTTAGTAAAGCCCTTACCAATAAAGAATTTGAAGAATTGTTAAAAAAAGGGCAATGTTTGCCTAGTGTAGAAGATAACTAAATCCTGCCGGCCTCTACTTAATTAGAGTTTCCATACCCCCTTCATTAATTTTTAATTGCCATAGGGCGAGATATAGCAATCCTCAAGGCGAAACAAAGCTTGTCAACTCCTAAAACCATTGATTTTTCCTGTATTTTCCTTCTTCCATCTTCCTGCTGCTATAATTCGTTAGAATAGAACTATTGTCTCGCGCTATTGGTGTCTATTTCTGTGTTGGCAAATCAAATTCCTACTTTCGTCCTAGTTGACGGCCACTCCTTGGCTTTTCGCTCCTACTACGCCTTTGCCAAAAGTCGAGATGGGGGGTTGCGGACTTCCACAGGTATTCCCACGAGTGCATCTTTTGGTTTCCTCAAGTCGCTCTTAGAGGTGATGGCGGCAGAGGAACCGGAGTATATGGCTATCGCTTTTGACCTCGGTTTGCCTACGTTTCGCCACGAAGCTGACGATACCTACAAAGCAGACAGAACTGAAACTCCCGAAGATTTTATTATTGACCTCAAAAATCTTCAAGAACTATTAAGTTACTTCCATTTGTCAATAGTAACTGCTCCTGGTTATGAAGCCGATGATGTCTTAGGAACCTTAGCACAAAGAGCGAGTTTAGCAGGTTTCTGCGTTAAAATTCTTACAGGCGACCAGGATCTATTTCAGCTTGTTAATACAGACGCAAATATCAGCGTTTTACGTCTCGGTAGAGACTCTTTCGGGCGCGGTGGTACAGGAAGAGGTCAAGAATACGGCCCAGAACAAGTAATTGAAAAACTGGGAATTAGACCCGATCAAGTAGTTGATTATAAAGCTCTGTGCGGCGATGCCTCTGATAACATCCCTGGAGTGAGAGGGATTGGCGAAAAAACCGCTGTGCAGTTGTTGACAACTTACAACTCTCTCGATCGGATTTATGCTTCTTTAGATCAGGTTAAAGGAGCTGTGCGGAAAAAGCTGGAAGACGGAAAAACCGAGGCCTATCATTCCCAGCATCTTGCTAAGATTATATGTGATGTACCCTTGGAAATTGAGTTAGAAGAATGCAAGCTTGCTGGTTTTGACGAGGCAGCTTTAATACCAGTTTTAGAAAAATTAGAGTTTAAGACATTTTTAAATAAAGTCAAGCAACTTCAGAAGCGATTTGGCGGTGTAGAACAGAGTGGAGAGGAGGCTTCCAGTCGGAAAATAGAAGAGGTAGATCAGGACAATCGCACCACAATCAAGACTGAAATTAGTGAAGATAGAGTTAGTAAAGAAAATAGCGATCGCTCTTTATCAAACAATGAAGATGATGCAAGCTGGTTTTGGAACTTAGAGGATACCAGAGAGGCTCAACAGCAGGCAATTTTGCCCATTAAACCGAGGATTATTCATACTCCTGAACAGCTAACCGAATTAGTGCAACTATTGCGAACTTTCACCGATTCAGCCACACCTGTTGCGTGGGATACTGAAACTACAGCCTTAGAACCGCGAGACGCTGAATTAGTAGGAATTGGCTGTTGTTGGGGAACTGGGGAAGCAGATTTAGCTTACATTCCTACAGGACATAAAACTGGTCAAAATTTAGATAAAGCCATAGTTTTAGAAGCATTGCGTCCAATTTTAGAAGACAATAATTATCCTAAAGCCTTGCAGAATGCTAAATTTGACCGCTTAATTCTGCGTTGTCAGGGAATCAAATTAGCTGGCGTAGTATTTGACACGATGTTAGCTAGTTATGTCATCGATCCCGAAGGCAGTCACAACCTTACTGCTCTGTGTAAGGAATACTTGGAAGATCCCAAGTTAACTGCAAAAAGTTATAAAGATTTAGTCTCTAAAGAGCAAACAATTGCAGATTTAGCCATTCCGATTGTTGCTAACTACTGCGGTATGGATGTCTATACAACGTTCCAGCTAGTAAGTAAACTTCGCGAAAAACTAGAAGAACTTGATGCAGAAAAGCCGCTTACAGCGTCTTTAGAACAGTTGTTAATAAAAGTAGAACAGCCTCTAGAACCTGTTTTAGCTCAGATGGAATATAAGGGTATTCGCATTAACACAGAGTATCTCAACGAACTATCACAGGAGCTAGAAAATAAATTACAATTAATTGAGCAGACAGCCTACGAAGTCGCTGGGGAAGAATTTAGTTTGAGTTCGCCAAAACAGTTAAGCAAACTGTTGTTTGAAACTCTAAAACTAGATATCAAAAAATCCCGAAGAATTCAAAGCGGCTATTCTACTGATGCTGCTGTTTTGGAAAAGTTGCAAGACGATCACGAGGTAGTCAAAACTATTTTGGAGCATCGCACTTTATCAAAGTTAAAGTCAACTTATGTGGATGCACTCCCGCAGTTAGTGCGTCCTGATACTGGACGGGTGCATACAGATTTTAATCAGGCCGCTACGGGGACGGGGAGGCTATCTTCTTCTAATCCAAATTTGCAGAATATTCCCATCCGCACTGAATTTTCTCGACAAATTCGCAAGGCATTTTTGCCTAAAGAAGGCTGGCTGATGGTGTCTGCTGACTATTCTCAAATTGAGTTAAGAATTTTGGCTCATTTAACTCAAGAACCTGTGTTAGTTGAAGCTTACAAAACGAATCAGGACGTGCATACTGTGACTGCTAAACTCTTATTTGAAAAGGAAACAGTAACGCCGGACGAGCGCAGGTTGGGCAAAACGATTAATTTTGGCGTAATTTATGGAATGGGGGCGCAGAGATTTGCACGGTCTGTGGAAGGGGTGAGTCCGACGCAAGCTAAGCTGTTTATTGAGAGGTTTAATCAGCGGTATTCTAGGGTTTTTGAGTATTTGAATAGGGTCAAGAAGGATGCGATCGCGCAAGGTTACGTCTCAACAATTCTAGGCCGTCGCCGCTATTTCAAATTCGAGGGCGAAAGTGTCCGCAAACTGAAAGACTCTGATGTTCAAGACATTAACCTGGCTACTCTCAAAAATATAGGTCAGAATGACGCACAACTTTTACGAGCTGCTGCTAATGCTCCAATTCAGGGCTCCAGTGCTGATATTATTAAGGTGGCAATGGTGAAACTGCATGATATCTTGAAGGATCGTCAGGCGCGTTTACTATTACAAGTTCATGATGAATTAGTGTTGGAAGTACCGCCCGATGAGTGGGAAGAATTGCAGCATAAAATTAAGAATACAATGGAAAATGCTGTAGAGTTAAGTGTACCGCTAGTGGTTGATATTCATGCGGGGCAAAATTGGATGGAGACGAAGTAAATAGCTAGGGGCTAGGGGCTAGGGACTAGGGGCTAGGGGAAGAAGGGAATAGAATCAATGGTTTCAGCTATTCAAAATGTCCTAACCGTCTTGGCGGTTGCTATAGCAATTAGCAATTAGCAATTAGCCATTAGCCATTAGCAATTAGCAATTAGCCATTAGCCATTAGCCATTATGGAGAGGGTGTAATTTGCGGTTGTCTGGCTTTTTCAGCAATGGCACTTTTCATAACTTTTACCATTTGCAGTACCACGACAGATAAAAACACGCTGACTATATCACTAACTAAGAACCATAAAGGCTCTATTTCTGAATTCTGTCTTTGCATTCTTGACATTTCCCGGTTCAATATATTTGAGCCAATAGTTAAAGCGTAAAACCCTCCAATTAGCGGATCTAGCTGCTCGGCCCACTTTACCAATTCCCCTCCTTCCTGCTTAAATGTATTGCCAAATGTTGATAGTGTATTCCAAATTCCCCAAAAGCTGTATATGGGGATCAAAAATCTTGCAAGGGCTCCTCCTGGCGTGATGGGATAATCCTTGAAGAGAACCTTGAGATCGACGTGCAGACGATATAGCCATACTAGCCAAAGCACTAACGCAACCAAGCCTATAAAAAGTGCAACAAATAGCAAAATCTCTTGCAGACCTTGAAGCGCCTCAGAAATAGTCGGTGCTATTACTTTAAGCAAAGAGAAAATTAGGGAAATGATGGCTAACGATAGGTTAGCCCAAAGAAACTGCGTTAATAAGCGACTAACTCCTTGGGACTTGAGAGGAGTAGCTGCATCAAAATTATTCATTAAGCCTCCACGAAAATCTGCCGCAGGGGGGTGATACCCACAGCATACACGACTATACCAGTTTACCTTTTTTTGTAGAGAACGGTAATGCCGAGAGGCTGTTACACTGAGAGTAGCTTAAATAAGTAATTGAGTGCGGGGATAGCTTTTAAAGAGAGAAGCAAGACGCGATCGCACTCATTCATCTTTCGTAAATTTCCCGGCGATGACCAACTTCCACAATTTTGATAGTGAATATGTATATTATAATAAATTAGCATGAACGATCGATATTGGTTAAAACTACTGCAAAAACACCGCGCGATCGCGGTCATACGTTCCCCAAAAATGGAACTGGGAGCGCTGATGGCTAAAGCTATAGCAAAGGGAGGAATTCAGTTAATTGAAATTACCTGGAACAGCGATCGCGCACCTGAGCTAATTTCCCAATTGCGCTCGGAATTGCCAGAGTTTACAATTGGTACTGGTACGCTCTTAAACTTAGAGCAGCTAGAGCGAGCTGTTGAGTGTGGCGCTCAATTTCTCTTTACTCCCCACACCGATTTAGCTATGATTGAAGCCGCAGTTAATGCAGGTATACCAATAATTCCTGGTGCTTTCTCGCCTACGGAAATAGTTAGCGCCTGGCAAGCTGGCGCTAGCTGTGTTAAGGTTTTTCCCATCTCAGCAACAGGAGGTGCTAGCTACATTAAAAGTTTGCAAGGGCCACTGGGTAATATTCCCCTAATTCCTACTGGAGGTGTTACTCTGGAAAATGCTAAAATATTTATCGAAGCAGGCGCGATCGCGGTGGGTTTGGCAGGGGATTTGTTTCCTCAACAGCTAGTAGAAACTGGAGATTGGGACGCGATCGCACAGTTGGCTCGTAATCTTGTAAAGAATTTAACCTGAAGGGTAAAGATTAGGCAAGAATGCTATAACAGATAAGTTGCCTGCGATCAGGATAAAATCTTTAGCTATATTATGTAAATGGGAAACCCTGAAATTATCTAGTTTTCCAAACCTCAGAGGTGTGAAGAATGAAAAACATTATTAGCTCAATTTGGTTGCGTCGCGCTGTAACTTTGTGTGCTTGTAGTGCTTTGAGCATTTCCGCTTTGTGTGGCGCGTCAACTCCGGCAACGGCAAACGAGGCACACAACAAAATTGCTTATAGAATTATGCAGTTACAACAATCCAATCAACGATGGATTGAAATTGACTTATCCCGGCAGCGATTGGTAGCTTGGGAAGGTAATAAAGCAGTTTATGCAGTTATTGTTTCTACAGGTAAATCATCAACTCCTACCCGCGTTGGAACTTTTGCTATTCAAACTAAGTACGTAACTACCCGGATGACTGGGGATGACTATGATTTACCCAATGTTCCTTATACAATGTATTACGACGGTGGTAATGCAATTCACGGGGCTGATTGGCATAATTTGTTTGGCAATCCCGTGACTCACGGCTGCACAAATGTTGCAGTTGATCATGCTAAATGGCTATTTGAATGGGCTGATGTAGGCACGCCTGTGGTAGTACATAAATCTTAGTTGTTAGTTGTTGGTTGTTAGTTGTTAGTTGTTAGCAATTAGCAATTAGCAATTAGCAATTAGCAATTACCAATTACCAATTACCAATTACCAATTACCAATTAGTCTAACTTAGCTGTACAACAGGTTTATCTTCTAATAGGGTTTGGGTTGTTAACAAGTCTTCTACTGTCATTCGCAAAAATCGCTGGTTGTCCACTCGAAATAGGATTTTAATGCGATCGCTTCCCGGATACCCAGGCGGATTTAACTGAGCAATACTGCGTGCGCCCTCCCGATCGTTAAGTGCTTGTACAGATGTCCTCCCAGATAACTGACGAGTTACCAAGCGATCGCCATCAAAATAAACCTCTGTGCCGCCAGTTTCCGCTCCCAATTCCCCTACAATTAATTCAATACTGGGCTGACTTTCGATAGATGCGCCTAATACTAATTCTATTGGTTCGCTCATCGGATAAGCTTGGCCGGATTTAATCAAAGGATGCCAACTGTGACAATTGTCGCGGCGGTTCCAATAGCGAATACCATAGCTGTGATAGAGAAAATCTTTCACTTCTACGCCTTGACTTAGTTGCAAAGCACCGTGCGCGATCGCTTCAAATGGCTTCTGGCACCTAATTTTTGTTGAGTTAAAATACTTCTCTACCCAAGTTTGAACTGCTGGAATTTGGACTGTCCCACCAACTAATAAAACTGCATCAATGTCTGCCGTTTCTATGCCTTGACGACGCGCTTGCTGCAATACTTGATTCATGCACTCGTCCAGGTTATCAAAAAACTGATGTTCGGCAAGGATATTCTCGAAGCGATCGCGCTCTAATTCTAGTTCGTAACTATCAAAAGTTTCGTCATTGAAATAAACTTCTGTGGCCTTCGATTGCAGGGACAACTGAATTTTTAAGCGTTCTGCCAAACGAGTTGTTAAAGGAGATTTCGCCAATCCTTGCGACTGGGCAAAATAATCTACCAGCCAGTTATCAATATCAGAACCGCCTAAGTTTTGCCCAGCTTTAGCTAAAACACGGGCGGTTTTTAGCTTTTGTCCTGAAGATTCAGCGAGGAGTTTTTCGCCCCATTTAAGAATGAAGCCTAGAGGTTTTTTACCTTCAGAATTATCTAATCTAACTAAAGAAAGGTCGAGAGTGCCACCACCAAAGTCTATTACTAGCAGAATTTCCCTATCTGCCAAACCGTAACCCAAAGCGGCGGCGGTGGGTTCATCTAACATCCGCACTTGTTCTACTTGTAAAGATTGACTTACTTTACCTAGCCAGTTGCGGTAAGCTTCAAAACTATCTACCGGGACGGTAAAAACTACAGAATCTACAGGTAATGGCAATTCACGAATTGAGCCGACAATGTGGTTAAGAAACCATTGACCAACTTGTTCAAAAGTGACAATTTGACCGTCTAATTCTGGCAAAAAACCTTGGATAGGAGTGCCTATTCCGCGTTTGAAGTTACGGAAAAATCGGGGGTCTGCATTTAAGTCGAGGCCGCGATCGCGCACTTGTTGACCCAGTACCACTTTACCCTGAGCCGCGTCCTCAGCATAGAGCAAACTGGGAATTAGGGGCGGATTTGGCGCGGAGATCAGAGATAAACCTGGTAATCTCAAGGTTTCTGGCTGCTGGGAGGCTTGATTCCAGCGAGCGATTACGGTGTTGCTAGTGCCAAAGTCAATTGCGATCGCCATTCAGTCATTAAGCAGCAAGTCGTGACTAGATCATACTAGGGTATGCAGCCCCCCAAAAGCAAACCGGACTAGATCAATTATTTCGATGTAATCATCTGTCAAGGTTGCTTTTCCAGAAATTTAGTTATTATCAATCACCGCAACCTCCATCACTACCACCTCCGTCACCACCACCTCCATCACTGCAACCTCCATCACCACCACCCCCGTCACCACCACTTCCATCACTGCAACCCGAATCACCCCAACCCGAATCACCCCAACCCGAATCACCGACATCTCCGACTCTGGAATCTGCACTGCCGCCTCTACCTCTTACGATAACGGAAGGTTGAGGATGAAGGATGAGGTCAAGCATTTTTCTGAATAACTGAAGCATCCAAAAAACAGACCATAGCAAAAATAATAAAAGTATCAATGCCTCTAGATTTAATGTCTTCATGGTATCGCCTACTCCATAATCTACTGCCTCTATAAGTAGAAGGCCCAGGAAATTAGTAGAATTCAGAACGGAAAAGACTGAGCTAGCCTGCTTTTCAGTCATTGGCGTTTTAGATTTAAGTATATTCTCTTACTTAAAGGCTTACAGACTGACTCTAATATGTGAGAAAACTTATGCAAGTGACGACAATCACAGTAGAATTATAAATAATAAGTTATGGCACTTTCAATTCTCTACCTTTAAGTTAAGTTTCTTACTACTCAAGAATGAGATCAAAAATACAAAAAATGTTTAAGATAGGTTGCAATAATATAAAAATCGTTACCCTTTGGAGTTTTAATGATGAGCTTGATTACGACCATTGTAGAACAGCCTTTTGATACTACCTATCTTAATATCAAGGCTTGTTTAAATAATCTTCTAAAAAGTCTGCTAAGTAAGATTTTTGTAAGTTCTAATAGCAGTCAAGGCAAGTTTTTGTCCGACCAACAGGCTAACTCAGAAATCCCACCATCAGTCAAAGGATTGTCTGACCTCAAATCTGCTTTAGATCGAACTGCTATCTGGGTAGCACTAGATTCTAAAGGACTTATTAACGATCTCAACGATAATTTTTGTCAAATTTCCCAATATTCTAGGCAAGAACTGATTGGAAAAGATCCGCGTCTGCTTAACTCTGGCAATCATTCTCAAGCGTTCTTTAACAGCATTTGGTCAACCATTTCTAGAGGGCAAGTTTGGCAAGGAGAGATTCATAATAGAGCCAAAGATGGAAGCTATTTCTGGCTCGATGTGAGAATTGTTCCTTTTTTAGATGCTCGTGAAAAACCGTTCCAATATTTAGCTATCGCCTTTGATATAACTAACATAAAACTCGCTAATTCATCGCTACAGCAGCAGGAAGAACGATTAAGATTAGCCTTGGAAGCTGCCAACACGGGCATCTGGGATTGGAATATTCTAACTAATCAACTGCTCTGGTATCATAACACTGAACAACTATTAGGTTTAGCATCAAGTCCTTTTCAAGGAAACTGCGAAGCTTTTCTCGAATGCGTTTATCAGGAAGACCGCGAATTTGCACGCCAAACTATAAATTTAGCTGTTCAAGAAAAGAAGAATTGCAACTTTGACTTTCGCGTTATTTGGAGTAATGGCAGCATTCATTGGATGGTTTTAAAAACTCAGTTATATAGCGATAAAAAGGGTCAACCAGTACGAATGGTAGGGACAACAATGGACATTAGCAAGCGGAAAGCCGCAGAAATAGCTCTCTACCAGCAGACCGAACGAGAGCGCTTGGTGAGCGCGATCGCGCAACGCCTCCACAGGGGTTTAGAACAGCAAGTAAAAGACCGTACAGCCCAACTGCAACAGGCCCTCGACTTTGAAGCAATGCTGAAGCGAATTACTGATAAAGTACGCGATTCCCTGGATGAAAAGCAGATTTTACAAATTGCTGTTCAAGAATTAGGAATAGGGCTGGGTGTCCGCTGTTGTAATGCCTCATTATATGACCTTGATGCTGACACTTCAACCATCTGTTATGAGTGGACTAATTCGATGTTTTCCGACCGAGGTCGCGTGGCTTTGATGGCAGAGTACCCAGAAATTTACCAGTTACTTTTTCAAGCTCAATATTTACAGTTCTGCAACATTATTCCTAATCCTGTGCGCGGCAAAGTGGCAATGCTAGCCTGCCCAATTTTTGACGATCGAGGAGCGATCGGTGATTTGTGGTTAATTAATGATAGAGACTACGCTTTCCAGGAATTAGAAATACGAATGGTGCAGCAGGTAGCAAATCAATGTGCGATCGCCATCCGCCAAGCCAGACTCTACGAAGCCGCCCAAGCGCAAGTGAAATCTCTGGAAAAACTCAACTGGCTTAAAGATGACTTTTTGAGTACAGTTTCTCACGAATTGCGAGCTCCAGTTGCTAACATGAAAATGGCAATTAGGATGTTAGAAATCTGTATGAAACAGGATCAGCTATCACCTCATCACCGCCAAAAAGCAACTCAATACTTGGAAGTTTTGCAGCGGGAATGCGATCGAGAAATTACTTTAATTAATGACTTGTTAGATCTACAACGGCTAGAAGCGGGAAGGCAGTCTTTAGTGTTAGAAACTGTTCAGATTCAGCATTGGCTACCGCAACTCGTGGCAGGTTTTCAAGAACGCGCGGAAGCTCGGCAACTTATGCTAATTATTGAGCTTCCACAAACACAAATGCCTCCCTTAGTTTCTGATATTTCTAGCCTGGATCGTCTGGTCAGCGAGTTGTTAAATAATGCTTGCAAGTACACGCCTCCTGGTAAGCAAATCATTGTCACCGTTAGCGCTCAACCAGGTAAAGTTCAACTAAAAATAACCAACTTTGGGACTGAGATTCCGACTGAGGAATTTGCCAGAATTTTTGACAAATTTTACCGAATTAAAAGTGCCGATCCTTGGAAGCAGGGCGGAACTGGTTTAGGCTTAGCATTAGTTAAAAGGCTGGCAGAACATTTAGGGGGAACGATTCATGTAGAATCTGCAAATCTTCAAACAACTTTTATAGTAGAATTGCCCAATCAAGGAGTGCTCAGTAGAGTTGGATAAGCTGCTACGGGCTTAAACAAAACGGGCAAGCTAAGCTTTTACGCCTCTAGACTGTACTATTTGTAATGCCACCTCAACCCCGCAACCTCCTCCTCTGCAAGGGAATGATGAGAAATAGGTCGATGTGTAAATCTTGTTGCTACTATTCTTGCATACCCCCTAGACTTTGGGAGATATAGATCGACAGCACGAACCTTCACCTGCCAGAACAGCTTTTATTTCAACGCTGAATTCGGAGGAGATATTAACCAATGATAAATTACTTAGCTAATTCTGAGCTTGACTTTGAAAGCTTACAAATAGAATCGATCCCACTTGCTCCCGCCTCAATTAACCAGGCAATCCAAATCAGCCAGAAAATTAAAAATCAAGGGCGGCAGTGGCAAACTTATTTGACTGTTTTAGCATTGTTTACTTTCCGTCAGTGGGCGGAAGAACGTATACCTAAAATTGCGTTAAATCAGGAAGAATGCTCGATTTTACAGCCACAATATGCTAATATAATTGAAGCAGCTTGCAATCTAAAATTAGGCGATTTTAAAATCTGTTTACTAGCAATTGGCAGCTTAACAGAGGAAAAAGTATCTATCCCTAGAGCTGCAATTGATTTGCCAGAATTTACCGCTCATTTTTATGTCGTTGTAGAAGTAACTGAAGAACTTGAAGAAGCTACAATTATTGGTTTTATTAGTTACGACCAATTAATCAAACAATTTAATTCGGTTAATTTTTCCCAAGAAAATGACTGGACATATCGTTTTCCCTTGGCTTGTTTTAATAGTAACTCTGATGATTTACTGCTATATTTACGGTATTTAGAACCAGACGCGATCGCGCTCCCCTCTATCCCAGTTCGCCCTATCGATACCTTATCAATAATGCAGGCTCAATTGTCTCCGCTATTGCCGCAGTTACGAGCTGGCAGTCGAGAACTATGGGAGCTATTAATTTGGGAAAAAGCAACAGAAATACTGACAAATCCGCCGCTTTTAAATTGGCTATATCAAGAGTCAATACGCCCCCATCCAGAGTCTAAATTAACTCAGAGAATATTAAATGTCGGGCTGTGGTTACGAGATGAAATGGATGATTTAGCGCGAGAATTGTCTTGGGTATTGCTTCCCGCTTTCAATTCAGAAAAGTTAGGTGTGGCTGGAGGGACGGCAATGCGATCGCCCATTGAAGAACTAGAAGCCATTGTCACCCAATTAGAGCGGCGGGGTACAGCAATTTCGGCAGCCGCGAGGGGAGCTTGCAAAACCTTGAATCTAGCATCAATTTCCCTGCGGCTTTATGCCCTCAGTTGGCCGATGCTGTCAACAGAAAATATTCCAGAGTGGAAATTGCTGTTAATATTAGGAGGTTCCCCCTCTGGCACTCGGCTCCCAGAAGGCACAAGAATGCAAATCAGTGACAATACAAGCGTACTGGTTGAACAAGTCCTCAACCAAAACACTGCTGAACCCTATCTTTACAGTCTGGTAGCGGGAACCTGGGACGAACAATTTACTGTTACTCTCGCCCTCAGCAATGGAGCAAGATTAACATTACCTCCCTTTGCTTTTCGTCCTCATTAGAAAGAGGGATCGATGACAATTTTTAGGTTAAAAATTCAGCGTTTTGCTCAAAATTGTCTGTTTGAATTGTCTTGGGGTACAGGACAACAACTGTCTGCAACGTTAAATTATCCAGAATCAATCGCGACTTTATATCAAGAGTGGCAGCGAATTTATTTAAGCTTTTACAAATCAGCTCTGAGAGGGCGGGTAGAAGCTAGTGGTAGCATTGCACCGCCACCTATAGATTGGCACGCTAGACTGATTCAAGCCGAAGCTAGATTATTGTCAGAATTTCATCACTGGCTGCGAAGTGCAGATTTATTTGAAATCCGAGCAGAAATTGCTAATAGTAGATTACCGGAAATTACTGAGTCGGTAATTGTTGGCAGCCAAAATTCAAATGTTAATGTATTCCTTACTTGTCATCCTATTGAGATCGAGCGCTTACCTTGGGAATCTTGGGAAATCGGCGCTGATTTTCCGAGATTAGGGGAAATTCGTATTGTTCGGACTCCTGTAAATATTAGGAGTGAAACTGATAAAAATCCCCCACAAAAACGAGGAAAAAAAGCCAGAATTTTAGCAATTTTAGGAGATGATACGGGATTGAATTTTCAGGGCGATCGCACCGCAGTGCGCTCCCTTTCTCGCATCGCTGAGATTAAGTTTGTAGGTTGGCAACCGGGATTAGATATTCCTGAATTGAAAGCTAATATTTGTCAGGCTTTAGCCGATGAGAGAGGCTGGGATATACTATTTTTTGCGGGACACAGCAATGAAACAGCAATGACGGGCGGAGAATTGGCGATCGCGCCCGAAACCTGCATATCAATTAGTGAAATTAAACCTCAACTTCTCTTAGCAAAAGAGCGGGGATTAAAGTTTGCCCTATTCAATTCTTGTTGCGGTTTGACCATTGCTAATTCGTTAATTGATTTAGGATTAAGTCAAGTAGCGGTGATGCGAGAACCCATTCATAATCAGGTAGCGCAGGTATTTTTAGCTCGGTTTCTCCAAGGACTTGCCCAACACAAAGATGTACAAGATTCTTTAGTCGGTGCTTGTCAATATCTGCGATTGGAAAAGAGCCTAACTTATCCCTCTACTTGCTTAGTTCCTTCGCTATTTTGTCATCCGGGAGCAGTTTTCTTTCAAATTAAACCTTACGGGGTTAGAGAATTTGTTAAGCGTCTTTTACCAACTCGGATAGAAGCGATCGCGCTGTCAATTTTAACATTCCTTAGTTTGTCACTTCCAGTACAAGATGGGCTGCTAGAAAAGCGCGTTTTAGTACAAGCAATTTATCGCGACATTACCCGACAACTACCGATGGTTGCTACCCCTAAAGTGCTATTAATAGCAATTGATGATAAGTCAATCCGCAAGGCTAAAATTTCTAATCCCAAACCGATGAATCGCCAATATTTAGCTAGTTTAATTGACAAGCTTGCGGCAAGTAATGCTAAAGTTGTAGGGATTGATTATTTATTAGATCGTCCCCACGAGGAGAGCGATCGCATACTTTCTAAATCTATACAAACCGCCGTTCAAAAACCTCATCCCACTTGGTTTGTATTTGCATCTGTCCGCGACGATACCGAAGGATGGCTAAAAGTGCTCCCAGAAATTGCCAGCCCTAATTGGAGCTTTCAAGGTCATATTAATATGGTACACTGGTACATGAGATTAGTACCCGAAGAAAATTCTAGTTCTGCAAAAATGCCCTTAGCTTATATGCTGGCTTTAGCTTATCATTTGAACATAGAAGCTTATTCACAGCCATCTGTGGCAGCAAATCAAAAATTGGCAACAGGAAATCAAGATTCGTCTCAATTGCCTGCGCCTAGATTGGACAGCAAGACAGAACTTTTCTCGGAAGCAATTGCATATCTTAATCGAGAAAAAGGCCTTAATTACAAAACATTATTCTCGCCTTCATCGCAACTACAACCGATTACCAGCTTATCTTATGATTGGGGGCAAATGTGGTTACAACCAATCATTGATTTTTCAGTTCCCCCTGAATATATCTATCAGCATATCCCCGCTTGGCAACTGCTGGAAAGTGAAGTTAATTCCCCGGAATTGCAGCATTTACAGCAGCAAGTTGTGCTGATTGCACCGGGAGGATATAGCGAAGCAGGGGTAATTAGAGATGGGGAAGATAATTTTAGGATTCCCGCAGCACTTAGCTACTGGTTCAATCAGCGCCGCCACAAGCAGCGCCGCTATTTTACTGGTGGGGAAGCTCACGCTTACATGATACACCATTTCTTGCATAAAAGGTTAGTAATTCCTATTCCCGATCTCTGGACGATCGGCCTAGCGGTGTTGTTAGGAAAAGGGGCTGCCCTCGCCCTAGCACATCGCGAGCAAGCAGTTTGTTCGATATTAATTGGAACTACCATTTATGGATTAATTAGCTTACAACTTTACATTACTGCTGCCGTGCTTTTACCTTTTGTTCTACCTGCTGCAACGCTGAGTATTTACATCCTGCCCATACTGGTAAAATTATTAAATCAGAAAAAATCTGCCAAAGATTTACGTTTTTGGGGATATAGTTTGTTGAAGGATTCAAAATGAGATTTCACAAGGGATTAACCATTTTTTTGCTATCTTTAGCGTTGATTTCCACCCCGTTTTTGCTACATTTATCCGTGCAAAATGCTATGGCAGAAACAGAAGAACAACAGTTACCCTGGGATAAATTGTACGAGAAAGAACCTCCTAGAAAGGAAGAAACAGGAGGTTCGCGGGGCCCAGTTGAACTCGTCTGCACCATCTCACCCGAATCTCTGTCAGGGGAAGAAATAAGAATTTGGAACGATCGCCCTTTATTTCTATGGCAAGGAAATATATCAAAAATAGAGGTGCGCCGACGGCGTAGCGAGCAAGTAATGTGGAGTCAGAAACTCGCGCCTAGTAATAACAGCGCCACCTATAGCGGACAACCTCTGCAACCGGGAGAAAGTTACGATTGGGTACTGTTTGAAGAGGGGGAGGATATCCCCACTTTCCAAGTTTCATTCCAGATCGTACCCGCCGAGGAACGCGATCGCATTACCGCAGATTTAAACACCTTAGAAAGGCAATTGCAACAAGAGGGAGCTACGCCAGAAAAGATTGCTTATGCCAAAGCAAATTATTTTGCCGAGCGCCAGATGTGGTCAGATGTTTTACAGTCTGCTTATCAAGTGCAAAATCCTTCAGAAGCTCTCGCACAATTTATTCAAAACATCCCCCAGCAGTTTTGTCAGCCTTTGGCTACTATCAGAAAGTCAATTAGGCAGGCTAATAGGGATAGATGATTAAAGTAGATGATTAAATCCTTCTGCCTTCTCCTATACATCTGGTAATGGGTAATTGCTATGGGTGCTGCTTCAAAATACTGGACACTTGTAAGAATTGATATTGCTGGAGGGTGCAAAATCGAGGTGATTGCCGAAGTAAAAGCCTTTTTTGCTTCAGAATTTCTCAAAGGTACTGATACTGCACAAGGCGATGTACCTGACGATCGAATTCAGCGCCAATTGCGGGAATGGATGAGATTTCCCCCTCCCCATCAATCAGAAAAATCTGTATTTGCAGAACGCTGTTTGCTCTGCTTTATTTCCCATCACATTGAGCAAGCTTGCCGACATCTTGAAACCCAATTTGGGGCGGCTCACGGCTTCACTTACCAGGATTTATTGCCATTTGTCCTCTCTGAAGATGGCAGATTTAACAAGTTCTCCAGTGAAGCTCGTGGCTCTAGTTCCTACAAATCAATTGCTAAGATCGTTCTGGAAAGCTTCGATCCAGAACAGAGCAGTTTAAGCACCTGGACTTATAGAAGGGTAAAACATCATTCTGAATTAAATTCTTTCTTGCTAGAACGCGGTGTTTATATGGTCAGCGATTGGGCAATACTCAACGATACTCGTACCAAACAGCTAGAGCGAATTTTATCTGATTTTTACCAACTAACATCCTTTGAAATCCAGCAATTTTGCCAACTTTTAGAAGCTTATCATGCTGTCTACCGCACCGCCAGACTTCAGCAGCGTCAAGCGGGAGGGAAGAGGCAGTGCCAGCCACCCACACCTGAGCAACTGCAACAAATTGCAGAATTTATAGAAACTAAAACCAGCCAGAAATTTTCACCTAAAATGGTGATGCTACTGCTACAGCAGCTAGCATCGAAATTGCGAAATTACCGGATTTCTGTGCGAGGAGGTTCTCCCAAATATGAATCTTTAGATAGTTCAGAAAATAGCTATGCAGTTAACATTTTGAATTCTACAGAAACTTTAAATAATTTGGAAAATAGAGATGAACAAACAGAGTTTTTGAAATTATATCGCCAGGAACTTTTACTTTGTTTAGAGGATGCAATTGCCCAAGTGACAAACTTATGGATTAAGCAATTTCAGCGTCAAAATCCCAATAAAATCAAACAATTCTTGATGGGACTTCAGCTATTTCATTGTCAGGGACGGACTATGGGAGAAATTGCCGCTACTGTAGGACTACAAGCTCAGTATCAAGTGACTCGCTTGCTTAAACTCAAATCTTTTCGTGCTGATGTCAGACATCAGTTACTAGGTATGCTGCGCCAGCGTATTTTAGAAGTAGCAAAATCCTACATCCCTCCAGAGCAGCTTCAGAAACAGGACAAACAAATTGAAGAGGCTCTAAGCGAACAAATTAATATCGTGATTCAGGAAGCAGAAACAGAAGCAAGTATGGCAAAAAGCCATCTTGCAAGTAGTATTTTTTCCCAAAAACTTTGCAGCTATCTCGACAAAATGATATTATGAGTATTGTCGTGCGATCGCAACAGATGCAACGGGCATTGTTATCGGAAAATATAGCGTCCTTAGCAATCAACCAGCACTGAAAGCGACTAAAAACGTAAGATAGGGCGGAGCGCCCACAATCAAGCTCATCTATATTAACCTTGAGTGATAATGAGCAATAGCAACGAGAAATCAAACTCAATCAGGGAGAACCCCACTATGATCGCGATTCCCGGCGTTGCAGTTATAGCTTTAATCTACGAAAGTAGTAAATCCCTAGTCTATCGCGGCCGCATCGAACAGGACAATCAACCAGTTATTCTTAAACTTATAAAAGAAGAATATCCCGCACCAGAAGAACTTGCGAGATATAGACTTGAGTATGAAATTATTCAGAATCTAAACCTAGATAGCGTTGTCAAAGCCTATAGCTTACAACCTTTTAGGAACAGTCTAGTAATGATATTAGAAGACTTTGGCGGTGAATCCTTAAGAATATTCATGTCCTCCCAAAAATTGACATTTTTTGGATTCCTAACTATGGCGATCAAAATTGCTGAAAGTTTAGGAGAAATTCACGCAAAAAATGTTATTCATAAAGATATTAATCCCTCCAATATTGTTGTTAATCCTACTACTGGACAGCTCAAAATCATTGACTTTAGCATTGCTACAGAATTGACCCGCGAAAATACCCAGATTAAAAATCCCAATATTTTAGAAGGTACTTTAGCTTATATGTCGCCCGAACAAACGGGCAGAATGAACCGAGCTGTAGATTACAGAACTGATTTTTATTCCCTGGGTGCAACCTTCTACGAACTGCTGACAGGCAAACTGCCTTTTAACACTACGGATGCGATGGAATTAGTTCATTGCCACATTGCTAAACAGCCAATTTCTCCTCGCGAAATTACACCCGAAATTCCGCAAGCTCTTGCTAACATTGTAATGAAATTGCTCGCCAAAACTGCTGAGGAAAGATATCAAAGTGCTTGGGGAATTAAAGCTGATTTAGAATCTTGTCTTTTTCAATTACAAACCTCTGGATATATTGCCGAATTTCCTCTCGGTAGCCAAGATATTTCGGACAAATTTCAAATTCCCAAAAAGCTTTATGGCAGAGAAAAAGAAATAGAAACGTTGCTAGCAGCCTTTGAGCGTGTCAACACCCCTTACTCCGAGAGCAGGGGGGGCGAAATGATGCTAATTGCTGGTTATTCTGGGATTGGTAAATCAGCATTAGTTAGGCTTCTAGAAAAACCTATTACCAACAGACATGGTTATTTCATCTGGGGTAAATTTGACCAGTACAAGCGAACTACTCCCTACTCAGCCGTAGTCAGCGCTTTCTCCGAATTAGTGCGGCAATTGCTGACAGAAAGTGAAACGCAGCTAACAGTATGGCGCGAAAAACTCCGCAATGCCTTTGGCCCTAACGGACAAATTATTATCGATGTCATCCCAGAAATAGAATTGATTGTGGGCCAACAATCTCCCGTAGCAGAATTAGGGCCAACTGAATCCCAAAATCGTTTTAACCTAGTCTTTCAAAACTTTATCCGGGTATTTTGTCAGCAGGAACATCCTCTAGTAATTTTTCTAGATGATTTGCAGTGGGCTGACTCTGCTACCCTTAAACTGATAGAATTAATTTTCTCCGATCGAGAGACAAAATATTTATTTGTAATTGGTGCTTATCGCGATAACGAAGTCAGTCCCACACATCCTTTAATGATGACCCTGGAAAATCTGCGAAACCAGGAAGCGATTATCAACGAAATTATTTTAGCACCGTTAGATGTTGAGCACGTTACTAATCTGATTGCTGAGACTTTACACAGCGATAAAGAATCAGTAAAACCAATTGCAGAATTGGTAATTAGTAAAACTGATGGCAATCCTTTCTTTGTCAATCAATTCTTGAAAACTCTCTATCAAGAAAACCTATTAACTTTTTCTCCTCCGCAGTCTGGTAGTAAAGGTGAGTGGCAATGGAACATTTCTGATATTGAGCAGTGCGCCATCACGGATAATGTAGTAGAATTGATGATCCAAAAATTGAAGAAACTCCCAGAATCAACGCAGCAAATTTTACGCCTTGTTGCTTGTTTGGGCAACCAATTTGATTTAAATACCCTTTCTCTTATACATGAAAAAGAAGCATCGGAAACTTTTCATGCTCTTTTACCAGCGATTCAAGAAGGGTTAATTCTCCCAACTTCCGACTTAGAAGCTAAGTCCGTAGAATTGACTCACTACCCCTTACTAATTCTCAATTATAAGTTCTTGCACGACCGCGTGCAACAGGCAGCTTATACCCTGATTGAGGATTCGCAAAAAAAAGCAGTTCACCTCAGAATTGGTCGCCAAATCCTAGCAAATACTCCGAAGGAATATAGATCCGAAAGAATTTTTGAATTAGTAGATCATCTCAATGTTGGTAGGTCGCTAATCCTAGACGAAGAAGAACAAATGGAATTAGCAATATTGAACTTAGAAGCAGCGCGAAAAGCTAAAGAGGCAACAGCTTACTTTGCAGCTAGGGAATATTTAACTGCCAGCATGGACGGCTTAACTGAAGATATTTGGAATGCAGATTACGACTTAGCTATAGCTTTGCATAAAGAACGGGCTGAAGTTGAATATTTAAATGGGAATTTCGAGCGATCCGAAGAATTTATCAACCTAACTCTGAAGAAGACGAGATCGGATTTAGAAAAGGCAGAAATTTATAATCTTCTGCTCGTACAGTATGCTTTGCGTGGGAAAAATGAAGAAGCAGTTAAAGCCGGGAAAAATGCTATTACCTTGCTAGGAATTGACTTGCCTGAAGATGGTTTAGATGCGGCAATTGGAGCCGAATTTGCAGAAGCAAAAGCCAGTCAAGGGAATAAAGAAGTTGCGGTGTTAATAGATGAACCTGAAATGACGCTGCCGGAGAAAAAAGTTGCCTTGAAATTATTCAATAATTTGTTGCCATCGGCTTACTTTATTAATCCTGCTTTGTGGACTTTTAGTATCCTCAAATCAGTTAATCTTTCTCTCAGATACGGTCATGCTCCTGAATCATCTTTCTCTTATGCTAATTATGGAATTCTCCTGAATGCAGTATTTGGAGAGTATAAATCAGCCTACGAGTTTGGTTTAATGGCGCTGAAACTAACTGATAAATTTGGAAATTTGGAACTTAAAGGTAAAGTTTCTACTGTATTTGCTAATGCTTTAAGTTACTGGTTTCAACATCTAAAAGAGTCTATTCCTCTTAATAATGAAGGGTATAAAGCCGCTTTGAACTCTGGAGATTTACAGTATGCAGGCTATATTCTCAATTATAAAGCGATTTACTCATTTTTTCAAGGTAAAAATATTGGCCCACTGCTGACAGAAGTGCCCAGTTATTTACAATTTTCGCTGAAGACTAAAAATCAGATGGTTACGGATACATTGAATGGATTGCAATTAATTCTGCGTAACTTAAGTAAGCTGACTTCAGAAAAAAATGATTTTAGTAACGAAGGAATCACCGAATTAGAGTATATCGAAAGTTGCCAAGAACATCAAAACTTTTTCACGCTGTGCTTCTATAATATTTTTAAAGCTCAGGTTTTTTATTGTTATGGGAATCTAGATGAAGCACTCAAATGGGTTTTATCTGCGGAAAAGCAACTGAGTTTTATCACCGGGATTTTTCCAGTTACAGAATATAATTTTTATGCGTCTTTAATATTCGCTGCTCTTTACTCTCAAGTTTCAGAAGATGAGCAAAAGGAATATTGGGCGAAGTTAGAATCTAATCAAAAGCAGATGAAAATCTGGGCAGAAAACAGTCCCGAAAATTTCCTGCACAAGTACCTGTTGGTGGCAGCAGAAATGGGGCGTATTTCTGGTCAAGAATCAGAGGCAATTGATTTCTACGATCGCGCTATATCTTTAGCTAAGAAAAATGAGTATATTCAGCATGAAGCTTTGGCAAATGAACTAGCAGCAAATTTTTGGTTTAGTAAAGATAAACCGAAGTATGCCAACATCCACTTACGCGAATCTTACTCTGCTTATAAACGCTGGGGTGCTATTCGTAAAGTGGAGGATTTAGAGGAAAAATATCCTTATTTACGCGACGCAGTAATAGCTAATAAAACCTTTAAAAATTCCTTAAATGCAACTATTCATACCTCTACTGGTAGCGATGCACGGGCTCTAGATTTAGCTACAGTGATGAAGGCATCATTAGCAATTTCTAGTGAAATTTTTCTCGATAAATTGCTGGCTTCATTGATGAAAATTTCCATTGAAAATGCTGGAGCGCAATCTGGATTTTTGATCTTGCTGAGTGAAGGAAAATTGCTGATTTCTGCTCAAGCATCTGTAACGGGAGGTTTAGCCAACAAATCGGGAAGAACAGCTACAGAAGATGTTATTGTGCAACAATCAACTCCACTGGAGGAATCTCAGGATTTACCTGTGAGTGTGATTAATTATGTTGAGAGGACTCGCTCTGATGTGGTGTTAAGTAATGCTGCTGCTGAGGGCAGATTTGCCGCAGATCCTTATATTGTCAAACAGCAACTCAAATCTCTTTTGTGTACGCCGATTATTAATCAAGGCAAACTCATCGGGATTCTCTATTTAGAAAATAATTTAACCACTGGGGTATTTACTCCTGACAGATTGGAAGTTTTAAGGCTGCTTTCTTCCCAAGTTGCTATTTCGCTAGAAAATGCTTTGCTTTACGCTTCAGTGGAGCAAAAAGTGCAAGAACGCACGCAGGAATTAAACGAAAAAAATGGGCGTTTAGAACAAACTTTAGTGGAACTAAAAGTTACTCAAGCCCAACTGATCCAAACTGAGAAGATGTCTAGTTTGGGGCAAATGGTGGCTGGTGTAGCTCATGAAATTAATAATCCTGTCAGTTTTATCTACGGCAATTTAACTCCAGCTAGTGAATACGTCAAAGATTTGCTAAATATCATTTACCTTTACCAGCAACACTATCCCACACCTGCACCTGAAATTCAATCGGAAATAGATAGAGTAGAATTGGAATTCTTAGTAGAAGATTTGGAAAAACTTCTGGATTCGATGAAGGTGGGGGCAGAACGCATCCGCGATATTGTTCTCAGTTTGCGGAATTTTTCGCGCCTTGATGAAGCAGAAATGAAGCCGGTTAATATTCATTCTGGCATTGATAGTACGGTTATGCTTTTGCAGCCACGTCTGAGAAAAGAAGGGGGAAAATTAGGCATTGATGTGATTAAAGAGTACGTTGAACTGCCGCAGATTACCTGTTATGCTTCTCAGTTAAATCAGGTGTTTATGAATATTCTTACCAATGCGATTGATGCTTTGGAATCTGTGAGAAGTAATAGCGAAGATGCAGAGAAAAAACCTATGATTACAATTCGCACTGAGGTTATAGGTAGAAATGCGATCGTTAGAATTGCTGATAATGGCCCCGGCATGACTCCTGATGTGGTTCACAAGATTTTTGACCCTTTCTTTACAACGAAGCCTGTGGGGTCTGGTACTGGCTTGGGTCTGTCTATTTCCCACTCTATTGTTGTTAAGTCTCACGGTGGAAATTTGACTTGTATTTCCGCACCTTTTGAGGGTAGTGAGTTTATTATTGAGATTCCGCTGGCACCTCATCAGTAAGCTTGACTGGGCGGTTGAAACCGCGTCTATACAGACAAAACCCGCCTACGCGGGTTGAAATTCTACAGTCTGGATAGGCAGACTTTGCTTGTGTAGACGCGATTTTAATCGCCCAATTAGCGATACTTAATCGATGTTAATAGACTGAGGCCCACTACTATTACCGTTGTTTTCTTCAGTAGGGGGAGTGTAGGAAGTCGAACCAGTTTGCTGGTCAAGCCAGCTTTTTACTGGGTCGTCGTAAAGGTTGAGTCGCAGCAGGCCAGAAACAAATCCGCCTAAGAAAGCGATCGGCTGCTGGGTTAGTTCTTTTAGCACTGGGGTTAGTTCGTTGAGGAACATTTTTGGTCTCCTTGCGCTGCTTTTCGCCAGCGGTAGCAATAATTGGATCGTAGCGCGTCGCGAAGGGGAGAGGGCATCCCTGGCAACCTTTTAAATTAGTGTAAATTAGTGGGTATTTTGTGCAGTTTTGGCTTCTTGGGCAACTTGCTCTACTTCATCGCTGGCTAGGGTTTTGAGAGTGGCTTCTGCTTCAGGGCCGCCTAACCGGGCTAAGGCTTGGGCAACTCTGTAGCGCACCTGCCAGTCAGGATTGGAGGCGTAGGGTACGATCGCGGGGACTGCTCGACTATCGCCTAATTCTCCTAGTGCGCTAATGGCAATGGTTTGGATCAGTTCGTTGCTGGATTGGAGAGCAACTTCTAACAGTTCAAAAGCTCGTGGTTCTCCCATGTCTCCCAAGGCGGCGACGATGCTGAGTTGGACTAGCCACTCGGAGGTACTGTGGTAAAGTTGCTCCAATTCCTCAAAAGCTGCGGTTAGTTTCAAAGCACCCAAGGCATCAGCGGCGGCGGCTTGCACGTCGGGTTCGGGGTCTTTGAGGCTTTCGCGCAAGACTTTCAAAGATTGAGGCAAATTCTGTTCGCCGAGGGTAGCCATCTGACTGACGGCTGCATATCGGACGCGGACATTTTTATCGACGATCGCACCTTGGATCAGGTCGAAAGCTGTGGCCGGTTCTAGTTGGCGCATTTTATTCAATGCTTGTAAGCGATCGCCTAGATCCTGGGAACTTAGCAATTGCTGGACAGACTCAGGGGTAATGCTCATTAAATTGGTAATTGCTAATTGGTAATTGTTAATTGGTAATTGTTAACGGTTAACTGTTAATTGTTAACTGTTAACCGTTAACTCTTGGTTGATAATTAATACTCGGCGGCCATTGCTCGGACAATATCTCCTCGCGTCAGAATGCCGATCGCTTTGCCGGTGGGATCGATCACTGGCAAGCGATGGATGCTACGCTCGTGCATTAGTCGCGCTGCTTCTGGGAGAGATTTATCGGGTGTAGTAGTAATGGGATCGCGACTCATCACTTCTCCAACCGTTTGTCCTAAAGCTTTGTGGAGTTCTCGTTCGTAACGGCCGGGATTCTCCAAGTAAATCACGCTATCGAGTAGCATGATATATGCTGGGGGCGTTACCCCTACTTCCTGCCACATCAAGTCTGTTTCGGAGATAACGCCTACTAATTTCTCATTTTCATCCACCACTGGCAGGCCACTAATCCGCCGTTCGGCCAAAATCTTAATGGCTTCGGAAAGAGGCATTTCAGGTCGCGCCAAGATGGGGTCGCGGGTCATTACATCGGCTACAGTTTTGGGCATGATCGGCGGTATGCGATTGATCTCTCTGGGTAGATCATAGATGAAAGCGCGACACAGACCTATCACCGATAGAAGTAGGGACGATCTGAGAAAATTGTTAAGATATAGCAACCGCCAAGGCGGTTAGGGGCTAGGGGCTAGGGGCTAGGGGCTAGGGAAAGAAGGAAAAGAAGGGAATAGAGGGCGATCGCGATCGGATAGTTTAGGGGTGAGACAGTTTAGGAGTCAGACAGTTTAGGGGTGCGATCGTACCGCCAAACAAATCGTATTGTAGAGTAAACAGGAATTACGCACCCAAGCAAAGAAACCGGGTTTTTTACGAAAATACTTCGTTGTTACCCACAGATGCTCTCAAAAACCCGGTTTCTGGGACGACCTGCGTAAGTCCTATTAAAGTTAAGCTTTATTCATGCCGCCTCAGATAATCCGGGTATTTACGATAGCTAAAGACTTTCCTCTCGGAATCTAGCTAACAGTTCCTCGCGGGATAATTGCACCAGCAAGGGAGTAAATTCTTCTGGCGACAAAGCTAATAATGGCTCAATAATTGCTGACAATTCCTCATCTAATGAGCCAAACCTGACGCGCAATAAATTTTCTACAATGAGGCGTTTAGTGCGCTGTTCGCCGCGCTGTTCGCCGCGCTGTTCTCCTTGTCGTTCTACTTCTGCCAATCGTTCTTGAAAAAGAGGTCGTAATCGCATAACTAACTCCCTATCTTCTATTGCTAAACTTTGATTAAAGCCTAAGTTTTCCTGCAATTGATAAAACAATTCTAGCGCATTTGTGCGGAGGGGGCTATCCGCTGGTAATGCTTCTAGTTCGTCAATTGCCTGTTTTTGTGCATTACCTCTACCTAGAATTCTCAGCCACAGGGTTTGTGGAATTCTGGGTAGTTGGTGGATGGCGATAATTCCCGTTCTCAAATATTCTGGCATGAAGTACACGCCAGAGTCCCAGTCCGCATGAAATAAGGGAATAGATAACTCTTTTTTAGAGATTATACAGTTGCCATTAACTCACTGGGATGACCGATAACTTTTCGTAACTTCTGGCTGAAGTAATGCACTTCATAATCGGCGGCTAATTCTTCTTGAAGTTGCAGCCATAAGCTTATACCATCTCGCTCATAACTCTCTATTTCCTCTTTTGTTAGTTCTGGGGAATCAGGTGGGTAATCCCAGTTTAAACCAGCTTGATATGCTTCTGAGTATACTTTTAAACGATGAATCGTATCTGGCAAAAGCGGCAATGTTTCCGGGTCAATATCGCCAATATTATCTGGGTCTAAACCCCACAAAGGGTAGCAGTAATAATCTGGCATTAGTTTGATTTTTGGGATCATTTTTCTCCCCCTTAATTATCGGCTTCGTCGAAGTGAACCTGGGTTAGCACAGACAATATAACCATTGTCAGCAACAGTTACAGCAATTAGCTGAATTTTGTTATTGAAGCTGATCTTATAAATAGGTCTATTTGTTTGTTGATAGTCAACAATTTCACCTTGAGTGACAGCATTTATTATAGCATCGGGCAGGTTAGTTTCGCAGAGTCCGCGAGTAGCAAATTCCTGTTGGTGATTTTCTAAGATATGTTTAAGACCACTACCACGTTTTCCGCCTTTACCTTCTTCTAAGAAGACAATTTTGCCATCAGACAGTTTCGCAATCCGTAGTATTTTCTCTGGTGTATGTTTAATTCCTGCCTGTTGGAGTTCAGCAATTAGGATAGCTTTTTCGTCCTCTTTTGGTTTTGAGGGTTCTGAGATTTCATCAGATGGGTTTGTCAATGGCGATTACCTCAATGTTAGAGAATTTATGACAATTTTAGCATAGTGAAGATTAGAGTTAAGCTCTATTCACGCCGCCTCGTCTAAACGCCTAACGTGCAACACTTCATTCTCGGAAAGTTGTTCAATCTGGGACTCGCCGACGGTAATTACTGCTAAGGTTTCTCCTACTGCATTAAATACCTCTAGGCTGTACCCATCTTCATCTGGATCGGGATGATGTTCGACAATGGTGGCAATATCGCCGCGACACAGTTTGTACTGAGGTAAATCTTCTCGTAAAGCTACTCTTTTAAAGAGTTCAAATTTCATGGCTTATGCTTCCTTGTTTGGATACAGGGTGATAAATTTGGTTTGTTGGGATAAAAACTCGGTCATCCAAATGGTAACTACTTGCAGGGTTGTCCCGTTAGGCCCTGTTAGGGAACCTCGTATTTGGTATTTATTACCATATCGTGTCTCCTCGGTAGGTGTTGCATCTAGTGGTAAAATTTGGATTCTTAAATCCGTTTCTAACTGTTGCCAGTTTGCTAAAGTATAGCCAGCTTGTGCTAAAAACAGGGATTTATCATCTTCTGGCAATAGTTTCAGTAAATATTGGGTGATTTTGGCTTGAGCAATTGTGGTATTAGGTGGTAATTTCACATGAAGAGTTAGTAAAAATTTTAGTTGACTGGTTGATTTTTATATTATAGGGTAACACAGGGAAAGCAGAGAAATAATTAGGAAGATTGTTTTTCACTCTTGAATTCTTCCATTGAGATTGAGTTACCCTGTGCGATTGATTCTAAACCTCTGCGGATGCCTTCTTGATGTTCTGCGGAAAGCTCGTTAAATTTGATGTATTGCAGATAGTTTGTAAGTGGGTTTATTTGGCGACAAGCTATTTCGTAATCGGGATTGAGTTGAGCGAGGACTTCTTTTGCGCTTTCTGAACTCGCTTGCTGTTGAGTTTGTCTGATCGACTGATTTAGGGTTGTGTGTTCCATTTAGTTATGCTCTTAACATAGTTTCGGGCGATCGCTCTTTTTATTGTAGCAAAAATAAGAGCGATCGCATCCAGATATTTAACCCATTGCAATAGCAACAATCAGCGCGATTATAAACAATAAAATCCAAATCCACCCATCATTAGAACTGTTGAGCCTCCGTTCCTTTTCACACCGCAAACAATAATAACGATCGGGATCTTGTGAGTGCTGAACCCAAGGACAGTAAAAATCATTACACTTATTCATTGTTTATTTCCGATTTATTTGTGTTGGGTAAAAACTAGGTACGTAGTTGCGCTTCAGCGCTCTTTGATATCGGTTTGTGCGCTGAAGCGCAACTACATACTTTTAAGATTGAGTGCGATCGTAATTAGGAACACTTGACCGAAGTTGATAGAGACGAAAATACTCGACTGCCTCCATACTGTAATGGCAATAATGGCGACCATCATAGCGAAAGTTTTCCGATTCCAAGTACATTCCTAGCTTGTTTAAGATATGACGTGAGGCTTTATTCTCAACCATTGCGAAGGCCTCTAATCGCGGTTCATTTAACTGGTTAAAGCCTAATTCTAGGCAAATTTTACCCAATTTTGTCCCCCATCCTTGATTCCAGTAGGGTTCGTCTAGGGCATAGCCGAACTGAACAAATGAGGAGCGATCGCTTACATAAAGTTTCGTGAATCCCATTAATTTCTGCTGTCGTTGATCGAAAGCTAAATAAGTGCCAAAACCAAATTTCTCCCAGGCTTCGTCCCAGCCAAAGTATTCGGCGTATGCTTGTGATTCAGAGCGAACCCCCGTTGTAATAAATTTCATAACAGAAGAGCTTACCAGCATCGGACGAACCTTTGGATAATCCTTGATAGTTGGGCGGACTAATACCATTTCTGCGGTCTTTAAAATTGGAGGTAACTTTGGTAGAGTTCTGGTTTCCATTAGGATTCCCTCTTCACTAGGGTTGTTTTATTAACGACAAATGTAAAACCTTCTTCTATTAATTAAAATCCCTAAAATATTGAGAAAAATAGCCAATTAATTTAGCTATAAGTGCTCAAAAATATGGATAAATATAAATAAATATACAAAAATAGTAATTAGTTCTTAGATAATAGACAATGCCATCTGTCTATGCTACAATAAAAACCCAAGCAAGCTAGAACAGCAAAGTGCTATGGATTCACAGGAGCAAGACCAGGAGCAACAAGAAAAGCAGCGTTTTTTAGAGGATGTGGCTAAACATTGTCAATTCTCTGGGAGGATGCGTTCAGTGTTCCTGCTTCGCTTTGATGAAAAGAATGAAGAGGAAGGCCATAAAAAAATTGAAATTCGTTTAAAGATAGAATATCAAAACGTTTCTGAAGATTTGCAGGTAATCTGTAAAGTTTTGAGTGGTTTAAAAGGAAAGAGAGGACGACCTCCCACTGGTGAAAGTCCTTGGAAAACAACTTATATTTTGTTATGGACTCAGCATTATCCTCTGTGGAAAAGTGACTACTCCGCTTGGCAAAAGCAGATACTTAAGCTAGTTACAGAAAACCCAATTAAATCAGACACTCAATTGGTGGAATCTCAAAGCGATTTAACTGAAATTTATAATCCTATAAAACCTCAAATATTACCGCCAGAGATTCCAATTTCAGAAATTCATTTTTCCAATCCTTTCATTCCCAGAAATGGGATGATCGACAACCCGCAACTATTCTTCCCCAGAGAACGGGAAATAAGAAATATATTCGAGACGCTAAATAGTGGTAGCAGTGTCGCGGTGATTGGCCAAAGCGCGATGGGCAAATCTTCTCTACTAATGGAAATTTGCCGACAAGCACCCAATAAACTGACAACGCCACGACAGCCAATTTATTTAGAGTTAAACGGCTGTATGGATGAAAATCAAGTTTACAGCAGATTTGCTAATAAAATTGGTATTGAAATTAGTAATGGCGATCTATATTCAGCTTTGCAAAATCACAAATTATTACTAGCTTTAGATAATGTCGAGTGTCAGGGTTTCACTCGCTCCGTCAGAGATTGCCTTCGCTCTTTAGCTGAAGGCAGTCAGTCACCTTTAAAATTAGTCATTGCTGCTACTAAATTCCTTGATGAGTTATTTAATGATAGTCAAGCTGGTGGCACATCACCACTGGCAGGAATTTGTCAAAGTGAAGTATTGAAGCCTTGGAATGAAACAATTATTCGTAAGTTTATAGACAGTCGCCTCAAGGCTCCCTGGTTAAAATCTGTGACAAATCCTGTCAGTTTCACTGAGGAAGAAATTGCACTGCTAATCGCGGAAAGTGGCGGCCATCCTCAGAAATTAATGCAGTTATGCTATCAAACTTATGCTGGCTATCTGGAGGAAATACAATGAGTCAAAATTCTAACCCTGTTCCCCGCTTAGATTTAGCTCCTAAATTGAGTCACCCTCTTTCATTATGGAATCCCCTAGATTATCTGCGGTTATTGTATTGGGTGTTCTTTTTTCCCCAAGCTTTGCCATTCTATATAGACACCTTTGGGGGTAATGGTTTTAAGGAGGCAAAGACTTTAAAAGATAAATGGGAATGGCTGCGCAAAAATCCTATCCAGCGACGGTTAACTTTACAAGCTTTAGCGTTGATATTTGTAATTCCTATTGGTTTGAATCTCTTTATGAAAACGATAGGCATTCCTATCAATTCGAGTGTTTTTTCGTGGGGCATGGCATGGGGCGTGGCGTGGGGCGTGGCGTGGGGCATACAGTGGGGTATAAATCTGTGGGGCGCGGTGTGGGGCGCGGCGTTGGGCGCAGTGTTCGGCGTGCTGTGGGGCGCAGTGTGGGGCGCAGTGTGGGGTGTGGTGTACGGCGCGGTGTGGGACGAGGTGTGGCGCAATGCGTTGGTCGTGGCGTTGAGCGCAGTGTTGGGCGTGGTGTTGGGTGTGTTGTTCGGCGTAGTGTTCGGTGTGGTGTTAGGCGTGTATACCCGCCTTGGAGATTGGATTTTCGCTTTAGCGTTTACCTTGCTCCAGGCGAGAAACAAAAATAGGTATTTTCCTCACATTACCCCTCTTCCTCTTCCTTACCTGTCTTCTCAAGTTGCTAATTGGCTGAGGCGAGATTGGGAAACAGGAAAGCACAACATTAATCAACTATTGCGATTTACCCTTCAGTTTATCCCTGTTGTTCAAGCTGTTAATCGAGCGCTTGCCGAGACTCCTCCAGAACTACTTATCTATCGTGTCGCTCAATTAGCCGACGAGCTTTATGATTGGAATTTATTGCATTTTGTCTCAGCTTCTCTGAATAAATTCCTTAAGTTACAAACCCTCAGAAGTTTATTTTCTATTCCTTTTTTGCCCCATCGCTGGCAGCAGCGATTCAATAATCATTTTGAAACAAAGATGCGTTTAGATATCCCTGCCAGTGCAGCGGCTGGTTTCTTGTATTTGTATCAACAAAACCCAGCACAAGCAACTGAAGCGTTTGCAGTCGTGCGCCATCTCCCCTATGGCGAAGAAGCTTTCACCTTAGCGAAAATTCTATCAGTTTTTAACCAAACTAACGATCCAACTCTTGCCACCATCAAATTACCAGCATCCCCTAATCAACCGTCTTTACACTTGACTGCTTGGGAAGCAATTGCAGCCTTACGGTGGGTTATTTTCGATCTGCAAATTGTCCGGGAATCTGCCTCAGAATCAGCGCGTTCTCTGGCTCTAAACCGCGCATTAGGCGAACTACAAGGCATTCTGGATGGAGCCGCAAATATCTCGCAAGCTGAACGATATTTAATTATAAATATTGCACAAAGATGGCAAACAGCTTTACTAGCAATTACTCGTGAAATCGGCAATATTTCCATCACCGAACCCGTAACTAATCCCTACATTATCGGCGATCCAGTTCAAACTAAACTCTTTGTCGGTCGCGAAGACATTATGAGAGAATTAAAGGAATTGTGGGTTGTCAGCCATCGCCTCCAATCTGTCGTCCTCTACGGACACCGACGGATGGGTAAAACCTCAATTTTGCTGAATGTTGGCAACATTCTAGGTGCCAAAGTTCACCTAGCCTATATCAACTTACTGCTAGTTGGACAGAGTAATCAAGGCGTAGGAGAAGTGCTGATTAAGATTAGCGATGCTATTTCTCTTGCCGTCAACTTGCCATCACCTGCCGATGAAGGTTTCCTCAAACTTCCCTATATTACCTTTGAACGCTACCTCAAACAAGTAGTAGCAAATTTAGACGGCGGGTTAATTATTGCCTTAGATGAGTTCGAGAAAATTGAAGAATTAATCGAAGCTAAAAAAATCGATCCAGATTTCATGGGATTTCTGCGGGGACTGGTGCAAATGAGTCCGAAAATTGCCTTTGCCCTTGCTGGTTTGCACACCTTAGAAGAAATGACAGAAGATTATTTTCATCCTTTCTTTTCTAGCATTATCCCCATCCGCGTTGGTTTCCTCTCCCCAGGTGCAACTCGCCAAATTTTAGCCAACCCCGATGATGATTTTCTCCTCGACTACAAACCCGAAGCAATGGATACCATCTACCAGTTAACACAGGGCCAACCCTATCTCGTACAACTGATCGGATTTCTGCTAGTCCGCCGCTACAATGACCTAGTATTTGAAATGGGAAAAACCCTCGATCCAGTCTTTACCAGAGATGATGTGGAAGCTGTCATTAATGACCCCGATTTCTTCATCAAAGGTCGCTACTATTTTACAGGTGTTTGGGGTCAATCTGCCCAAGGATCACCGGGACAACAGGAAATATTAAAAATATTAGCCCCTCACCCAGAAGGTATCAATTTAGATCGCATAATTCAGGCAATAAATATGGATGAAACAACATTAAATGAAGCGATAGAAACTCTCAAACGTCACGATGTCATCCAAGAAACCAATGCCCAATATCATATCATCGTCGAGCTATTCCGCCGCTGGGTATTAGAAAATAAGTGAGCAGATCCCTTATTGTAAGTCATATACCCAAAAGCACGATTTGCTAATTGCTAAAGTAGATTGCCACAGCGAAGCAAGAAACCACTGAGAAGATTGTTAAGATATATTAAAGAATAACTTGAGAAATCCTGACCCATGCCAGAAATAGAGGGCGATCGCACTAACTCCGATCCCCAACCTCCCTGCATATTAGTTTGCCAGTACCAATCTTGCCTCAGAAACGGTGCAGCAGAAGTGCTGGAGGCTTTTGAGGCCGCCGCAGTTCCAGGCATCACAGTGCAAGCTAGCGGTTGCCAAGGACAATGTAGCATCGGCCCTACAGTGCGAATCACCCCTGAAGAGATTTGGTATTGCAGAGTTAAACCCACTGACGTACAGCTAATAGTTGAACAGCATCTTCAAGGCGGGAAACCTGTAGATGCGTTGCTTAATCCGAGAATTCACGTCCGTTTTTATTATTAACTCGGTTGATGATATTTATGCCAATGCCTAGCAATATCAATTCTACGGCATAACCACACTCGTTCGTGCTGCTGCACATAATCCAAAAATCTCGCCAAAGCAGCGGCCCTTCCCGGCCTTCCCACCAGGCGACAATGCAATCCCACACTCATCATTTTTGGTGCTGTTTCTCCCTCAGAATAGAGTACATCAAAGGCATCTCGAAGATAGGCAAAAAACTGATCGCCCGAATTAAATCCTTGATTAGTTGCAAACCGCATATCATTATTATCTAGCGTATAAGGAATGACTAAATGAGGTTTGCCGTAATCGCGAACCCAATAGGGTAAATCGTCAGCATAGCTATCAGAATCGTACAGAAATCCGCCTGCTTCTACAACTAATTTACGAGTATGAGGACTGGTACGCCCAGTATACCAACCAAGGGGACGATTACCAGTAACTTTTGCATGAAGTGCGATCGCCTTCTGTAAATGTTCCCGTTCTGCTTCCTCCCCAAAATATTTATAATCAATCCACCGATAGCCGTGACTAGCAATTTCCCAATCAGTTTCTAACATCGCCGCCACTGCTTCCGGGTTGCGTTCCAAGGCCATCGCTACCCCATAAACTGTAACAGGAATTCCCCTTTGTGTAAATATTCTGTGCAGTCGCCAAAAACCTGTCCGACTGCCGTATTCATAGCAGGATTCCATGTTAAGATGCCGCACTCCCATTAAGGGGATAGCACCTACAATTTCTGATAAAAATGTCTCGGAAGACTGATCGCCATGCAGGATACAAGTTTCTCCACCCTCTTCATAATTAATCACAAACTGCACTGCAATTCGGGCTCGATTTGGCCATTGAGGATCGGGTGAAAAACGGCCGTACCCAGTCATATCTCGTGGATAATTTGCTGACATTGTAATAACTTATCTTATTATTTTAAGTGGTTTTGAAGTGAATTAAAAAAGACTCCTACCCAGCATTAGCGTCAACTTAAGTAAGACTTATTCACACTTTACGTAACGCCGCCCTCTGGGCCGTATCCTCACCGCCCGGAGGGCGGCGTTACAAACAGTAGAATTTTAGCGGCTAAAGCCACTACTACAAATTATTTTGTTTCAAGCACTCGCTTTATAAGCAGCCCAACCTCCCAAGTCCGAAATATCCGGCCAGTTATATTTCTGCACTAATTCTTGGGGATAGAGGAAAGCTGTCAATACTTCTCCATCAACAAGTACCACATCAGCCGGATACATATTCGGCGGTTCCGTTGATGCTAAATTGTCAAACTCTTCTAGGGTGATTTCGTACACTTCACCAGGGATAGAAATACCCCCAATTTCTACTTCATAAATTGCGGGATGCCAACCGTCGCCAGCAGCATGAAGGCGATATTTGGGTTGAGTTTTTGCTTCTTTAATAAATTTAGCCGTTTGCAGATTTTTGTGGTCTGGCTGTCCGCGTAAAGCCGAGCCACAGATAAAGATCCGTTTGGTATTTAAGTTGTCTGAGGTCATAATTTCATTGCTCCTTATTATCAAATTATCAAAAATTTATCAGACAGATTCAGCAAAATCAGATTTCTGTTGTAGTTGCTGAATTTCTCGGATTACTCGTGCTTTACTAGCAATTAAATGTTCTCTAATTGCCGTCATTGCTACTTCTTGATTGCGTTCTACTACTGCTAGATAGATCCGGCGGTGTTCGCTCCGAATTTCCAGCACGCCTGGATTTTGCTGCATGGTGCGAATTCGCAACAGTGCCATTTTATCAAATAGTTGATCCAGAAAAGATACTAACCAGGGATTGCCGGAACTTTCCGCTAGCAACCGATGAAAATTATAGTCCATGTGGAGGAGTTGATAATTCGTTAATGGTTGCAATTGTTGATCTTTTACATTCTCTGCTTGCTGCACTACAAAGTCAAGTTTTTCTAACTGTTCTGGTGTAGCATTTTGACAGGCTTCTGCTACTGATAATTGCTCTAGGGCAATGCGACAATCGTAAAGATAGACTGCATCAGCGATGGAAAGTGCAGCAACACGCAATCCCGCACTGGTATCGGTTACTAAGTTCTCTCTTTGAAGTTGTCGCAAAGCTTCTCGAATTGGAGTTCGGCTAACTTGTAGCGTTTGGGCCAATTGAGTTTCTATTAAACGCTCTCCACTAGCTAATTCGCCGGACAGAATTGCAGTCCGAAGAGTTTTATAAGTTTGCTCGTGGAGAGACTGAGAGCGATGAATTGAACCCGACGAAAGAGTTAAAGTCATTATTCCTATTTTTTGCTACCTCTATTGCTGTATACAGGATACATCTTATCATATCACGAGGAGAATAGATAGCCTAACGCCGCCCTCTGGGCGGTATCTTTACCGCCCAGAGGGCGGCGTTACGTAAGTAATTAAAAGTATCCAATCAAGGATTAGCTATTGATGGAGAAGGTCAAATAAACGAAACTGGGCAATTTGGTTGATTTGTGCGATCGCCTCTTGCATTTCCACATCCGCTGAATTTTGCAAACGACGCTCAAACGCTTCGAGGATAGTCGTTTTGCGATGGTTCCTGACTGCAACAATAAAGGGAAAACCGAATCGATCCTTGTATGCTTGGTTGAATGCTTGAAAGCGATCGTATTCTTCTGGAGTCAGCCGATCCAACTCAACACCAGCCTGTTCTTTTACAGAAGCTTCCGCCATTTTAGCTTTACTTCCGAGATCGGGATGAGCTTGAATTAACGCTAGTTGTTCCTCCCGACTCATGGCATTTACCACAGCAATCATCTGCTGATACAGATGGGTAACATGAGTAAAGGGGCGTTGATACCAAGTTTGGTGCGCGATCGCAGGCGTATGTTCAAACACCGCACCTAACGCTGTAACAAACTCGTCTTGGCTCATCTGATTTAACTCAGCAATTGTATAAAACATATCCTACTAATTATTCAAAATAAAGTGTCACCCTTCCCTCACCATCCACACCAAAAAACCCAAAATTTGCTCAATCGGTAGCAGCGGGTAATCAACCAGATCGACAGTAACGACTGCTTTTTCAAGCTTGAGAAATCGCCACTGAGTCCCACTACTGATGCAGCCATAAACGGTGGGAATTGAGTTTTCTGCTACTTCATTAAAGCGCTGCGCTGCGAGCATTTCTGCAACACACTGCCCTAATCCCTCATTCAAATCAGCTTTTTTGGCTTCAACAACCACAATTACAGGCGCTTCAATAATCAATTGCTCTGACGAGCGACCGATCAAAAAATCCACATAACCAGTCAAGTCAAGAATTGGATCTACACTGAATTCTCGACCGGAAAATAAGCTAATTTTACGGTCAAAAATACGGCGCACTTCTTGAAGAACTGGATAAATAATCGCTTCCGATCTAGCTTTCTCAGAACCAACCGCAATTGTCCAAGTTAAGTCTTCTAGCTCGCTGACTAGCCTGGAACTGGGAGTGATTGGTTTAATAGATGGGAAAAACTGCTCTCCTTCTACAATAGTTAACTTAAAGTCTTTCTTGACTTTTGTAAGTGTAAATTGGCTGTAAGGCATTCAAAACTCCTAACATATCGTGTAGTCTCTTAACTAAGACAGGACTTACACATTGTAACGGTATAACAATGGTTTGGAATTGCTTCGGAAGCCTCGCAATGACAGACAACAGTAGTAAGTGCATAAGTCCTGTGAGAAATAATATCAAGCTACCAATTGATGAGCAATGCGATTAGTTTTCTCCACCAAAGTTTCTAATTCAACCGTAGTTAGCCGTCCGCGATCGACCACTTTTTTACCATTAATAAAACTATAATCCACAGAATTTACCTGACAGAAAATCAACGCCGCTACCAAATCGTGATGAGCTCCAGCAAACTGCGGACGATCGATATTAATAGCAATAAAATCAGCAGACATCCCAGGCGCAAGATAGCCAATATCATCTCTACCTAAAACCTTAGCACCGCCAATTGTTGCTACTTCTAATATCTCACGAGCAGTCATAATCGAAGCATCGCAACTACCAACGCGAGCTAGGAGAAAAGCCGTGCGTGCTTCCTGTAATAAATTACCAGCATCATTAGAAGCAGAACCATCCACGCCTAACCCCACCGGCACTTTATTATCTAGCATTTTACGGAGCGGAGCAATCCCACTAGCAAGACGCATATTACTACAAGGACAATGAGCAACACCAGTCCCTGTTTTACCAAATTTCAAAATAGATTCATCGCTTAATTGTACGCAATGAGCGTGCCAAACATCCTCACCTAACCAACCAACTGACTCTGCATAATCGCCAGGAATCATGCCGAAATTTTCCAAACTATAAGTAACATCAGCCTTATTTTCTGCTAAATGCGTATGTAGCCTCACTCCCTGATAAGAACGTGCCATTGCTGCGGACTCCCGCATCAAGTCTTGGGAAACAGAAAAAGGCGAACAAGGTGCAAGAGTAATCCGTAGCATAGCATGACGAGAATTATCATGATATTGCTCAATTAACCGCTGAGAATCTTTGAGAATATCTGGTTCTTTTTCTACTAAAGCATCGGGTGGTAATCCGCCTAAACTCTCACCCACACTCATACTGCCTCGGCTGGCATGAAACCGCATTCCAATCTCTTGAATCCCGCGAATTTCATCATCCAAAGTGGAATCATTCGGATAGATATAGAGGTGATCGCTAGCAGTTGTACAGCCAGACAAAATTAATTCTGCGGCTGCCATTTGAGCGCTGATATAAATCGCCTCTGCTGTCAGATTTGCCCAAATGGGGTAAAGATTTGTCAGCCAGTTAAATAAGTCGCAATTTTGCGATTTTGGGATGACCCGCGTTAGAGTTTGACAGAAGTGGTGATGAGTATTCACTAAACCGGGAAGTACGATATATCTTCCTTGTAAATCTAAAACTTCATCGGCTGTTTGCGATAGTTCTTGAGAGGTTCCTACTTGCTCAATTACGTTGTCTCGAATAAAGATAGCACCACTGCGAATTTCTCTTCGCGTCGCATCCATTGTGATAAGAGTATGGATATTTTTGACGAGTAAAGTTGTCATTTGAGGTTGGTAGGTTGAATGAAATAACAGGACTAAAGCTCCTGTAACACTTAAATCAGCTTGTCAGGTGCGTCAGACTTTCATTATAGTATACAATAGAGGTTTTAGCCTCTGACGCACCCTACTAATAGTGACTAAAGTCAGTTAACAGTTAACAGTTAACAGTTAACAGTTAACAGTTAACAGTTAACAGTTTGTTCGCGTTCACCCTGCGCTTTTAAAAAAGCTGCTACTTTCTTGCGGATGATAATACCTGGCTTATCGGTGAGCATATGTTGCTCTTTATTTAGTTCCAATGGTATATCATAGTCTGTGCTTTCCAGAATGCGTTTATCTTCTAAAGTTACAGCGCGATCGAAGGCAATAATATCGCTGCTTTTAGTGTCGGCTTCTGTATCATTCCGCAGACAAAATTGTACCATTTGAGAACTCGAATCATTAATCGGAGTCATCGTATTAACGATAATATGAACCAGTCCGTTAGGGTAGGCAATTTTCAATTTAACTGTAAACGGCATGAACCAAACTCCGTCTATAGTTCGGACTGTTTTTTCTTCCTCCATTTTGAGATTGTCCTGCTGTTCTTTGGGATTAGTTACTCCCAAAGTGCTGCGATAGTGCAGTTCCCATTCTTTCTCTTGGAACTCCATAGAATCTGGAGTAAGATGATCTTCACTGCCAAAGGTTGTTGTATGGACAAAGGTAGGATGAGCCATATCTAATTCGTTTTCCATGACTCGCAAACCTGCACAATTCCAGGTTTCGTAAAATTCGTGAATTTGGCGATAGTCTGGATCGAAAGCTTCAGTAATATTCGGAATATCTATCAAGGGTTCTCCTAGACATACCCAAGCATAGCCATAGCGCTCAACACAGGGATAAGCTTTGACTTTGTAGCTTGAAGAAATAGTCCCTTCACTGATTTGTGGAACGTGGACGCACTCTCCGCAGGGGTTGAAAGTCCAGCCATGATAAGCACAGCAAATATTGCCATTAACGACTTTTCCTAGAGACAGTTTGGCAGTGCGATGACAGCATTTATCTTCTACGGCGGCGGGTTTTCCTTCTGCTGTTAACCAGAGAACTATTGGCTGACTTAATAATTCAAAGGGTACGGGTCGATCGGATAACTCTGTCATGGGAATGACAGGATACCAAAAACGTTTGAAGGCTGGTTGTTTTGTGACTAACATAGTGACTCCTAATTAGTGATAATAACAAACTTTTTCAGCTACCTCGATAGGTGCTATAAGACCAAGGGGAGACGAGCAAAGGGACGTGATAATGTATTGTAGTATCGGCGATACCAAACTGAATTGGCACGCGATCTAAAAAGGGTGGTTGGGTGGCGATCGCACTTTCTTTAGCAAAATAATCTCCGACTGCAAATACAAGTTCGTAAACGCCAATTTTTAGTTCATCTTCTGCTAGCAAAGGAGCATCTGTACGCCCATCAATATTGGTAGATATTGTTTTCAACAGTATCTTTTCTCCTGATTGGATATTGATAGTCCAGAGTTCTACAATCATATTAGCTGCTGGACATCCTTGAGCTGTATTTAATACATGAGTTGTCAGTTTACCTGTCATAAATTATAGCCGAAGGAAGAAGGAAGAAGGAAGAAGGAAGAAGGAAGAAGGAAGAAGGAAGAGGGAAGAAGGAAGAAGGAAGAAAGAAAATACAATTAATTAGACCTCTTGCAAAAGCTCATCAACCTCATTAGTCCGCGTAGGCGGACTTTGTTTTTGTAGCCGCGATTTCAATCGCCAGATATTTTTGCTGTCATGTCAATGCAGAGGCCCTGCCATAATCACTTTAGAAATAGCACCAGTCACCTCTAAAGGGCTTTCATGTGCTAGCTGTTGATACCATTTTTCGGTAATTTCTGGTTCTTTTCCATGAATCATTTCTGCACGCTTACGAGCTTTCATAACTACTGCATTTGCGCGTTCTTTTCGTTCTGCTTCGTAGCGTTTGAGAGCATATTCAACTCCTAAATTTGTTGTTAGTAAATATTGAGTTAAAACCAATCCATCTTCCATTGCTTGACAACCACCTTGCCCTAAATCTGGACAAGTTGCGTGTACGGAATCTCCTAATAACGCCACTCTACCGCGAACAAATCGATCGAGCGGGCCCACATCATTGATTTCTGGGCGACTGGTTTTCATGGGATCGATCCGTTTAATTAGGGTTTGTACTGGTTGCGCCCAACCTTTAAAATATTCGGCTAATTCAGCTCGATAATTCTGCGGTTCAGACGGTGTACCTTTTGGTAGGGGTACATCGAAGAAGAAGTATAGTCTATTGCCAGCTACAGGCATCAGCGAAGCTCGTTTATATTCGCCAACATAGACAACCCAAGTATTTTTAGGGGCTAAATCTTCACTCGTTTCTACTAATCCATTCCAGTTGATATAACCGCCATATTGAGGATGAATTTCCTCTCCCAATACATACTTTCTTAAGGTTGAGTGAATCCCATCTGCTGCAATTACCAAATCCCCCGTTGCGCGATGTCCATTTTCAAAAATTGCAGTCACGCTATTTTCACTTTCCTCAACTCCAATGCACTTGGAATTTAGCTTAACTTCTCCTTCGTAAGCTTCTAACAACATTTTTTGCAAATCTGCGCGGGCAACAGGATAGGGGCGCTGTCCAACTTCTTCTATTAATGGTTGCAAATCAATATCATTTAGCAGTTCACCCGTCAAACTGCGATACTGCATCTTATTCATAATTCCGCCAATTGCGGCCATTTTTTCACCCAAACCCAGCCGATTAAGAACTTTTACGCCGTTTGACCATAGGGAAATTCCGGCCCCGGCGGGGCGCAGTTCCTTGACTCTATCGTAAATTTCGACCTCGTAGCCAGCTTGTCGCAAAGCTATACCTGCGGTCAAGCCGCCGATGCCGGCACCGATGATGATAATTTTCAGGCTGTGCATATTCTTCCTCGCTAGATGGAAAAAAGTTGACAAACTTTAGAAAAAGTGTCCTATAATACAGATATAAATCTAATCGTTCATCTCTGTGTGGACTCAGGTTGTTGACCGAGGGGCAATAGAGACGGAAGTAGGGAATGTAGCCCGAAGGAACGCGCCTCGACCAAATATAGCAATTGAGAGGCAAGTCCTATGCAATTTATACATCGCAACATCACAAATAAAAGTCAGTGGCAAACTTACAAAGAATTAGAGTTAATTCCTGACTCAGTATCCTATTCTGAAGCTAGCAAAGTCACCTTTGCCTTCGGACTAGATCGAGTTTGGCGGCTACTAATTATTGCTCTCACTCAAGAACTGGTAGAGGAGCAACAAGTTGAGTATTTAGAACGGTGTTTGGCAGTGAATAATTTTGATGTGGATAGTCATAAAGGTGCTAAGACTTTGCAGAAACTTTGGACGCTGATGAATTAATTTCTTTAATTATCTTTTGGGAGCAGATTCATAACAGTATCAGCGATTACTATTATTAGTAGATATGCTCCAAATAACGTGCTACTCCTTTTGGGATTAATAGAAAATCTAGTCTAATGCAAAATCTGTGCTAGAAATTGCTTAGTTCTTTCGTGCTTGGGATTGTTAAAAAAGTCTTGGGGGGTGGCTTCTTCGACAATCAAACCTTCGGCCATAAACACGATGCGATCGGCAACTTCACGAGCAAAACCTACTTCGTGGGTTACGCAAACCATTGTGATGCCGGTGCTAGCGAGCGATCGCATCACATCCAGTACCTCCCGCACCATCTCCGGGTCAAGTGCAGACGTTGGTTCATCGAATAACATGATCTTCGGTTGCATGGCTAAAGCACGCGCGATCGCCACCCGTTGCTGCTGTCCCCCAGAAAGTTGACCGGGGAATTTATGCGCTTGACTCAAAATTCCCACTCGCTCTAATAATTCTGAGGCAATTTCTCTCGCTTTTGCTTTGTTCCAACCGCGTACCTCAACTGGTGCAAGTTGCACATTTTCTAACACCGTTAGGTGAGGAAATAAATTGAATTGTTGAAAAACCATTCCCACTTCGCGGCGAATTGCTTCAATATTTTTCAAGTTGTGAGTTAGCTTGATGCCATCAATTTCAATGCTCCCTTTTTGATAATCTTCTAAAGCATTAAACGTGCGGATAAAGGTAGATTTACCCGAACCTGACGGCCCCATAATTACAACGACTTCCCCTTGATTTACGGTGAGGCTAACGCCGCGTAAAACATGAAAATTATTGCTGTACCACTTCTCGACATCCTTAGCAGTAATCATCGCTTCTGCTTTGTTCAATGTCGGCTCGATGGAAGTTGAGAGGGGTTGAGATTGTGTCATTTTTTTATTCCTAATTTAGTAGCGATTCTTGTTGATTTGTTCTCAGTCTGTGCCTACAAATTCTCCCTAGCTTAGTCCTTAAAAAGTAGGTAGTTGCAGTGGCTCACCAAACCATTTCTTAGATAGTTCGCTCAAATCGCCTGAGAGTCGCTTATTGGTGACAAATACGTTCACCCATTGCAGCAAATCTAAATCGCCTCGACGCACGCCGATGTAGCAAGGTGAATTTTTCATCACGAACTTGTTTTCAATCTTTTTATCGGGATTATCTTTGCTGATTTTGTTGGCGATCGTATTACCTGTTGCCATCAGTTCAATTTGTCCAGCTAAGAGCGCTGAAGCGGTGGTGCTATTGTCTTCAAAGCGCTTAATTTGTATGTCTTTGGGAGCGCGTTTAGCTAATTCAATGTCTTCTAAAGATCCTTGCGTAACTCCTACAGTCTTACCTGATAAATCGGTATAAGATGAGGCGTTAATACCGGGAAAACCGTAAATACCAGAATAGAAAGGAGCGTAAGCAATAGAAAAGTAAATCGATTTAGCTCGCTCAGGAGTTGCACCTAAACTAGAAATTACCAAATCTACGCGATCGCTTTGCAAGTAAGGAATTCGGTTGGTACTGGTGACGGGAACTAATTCTAATTTCACTTCTAAGGATTCTGCAAGCATCTTTGCAACATCAATATCGTAGCCTTGAGGCTGCATATCTGTACCCACAGATCCAAAAGGTGGAGAATCTTGAGGAACGGCAATTCTCACTTTACCAGCACTGATAATTTTATCGAGTGTGGAAGTTCCTGGTGCCGTACTTTGACTGGGTGCTGCGGCTACTGCTTGACTGCTTGTAACGTCGCCAGCAACAGGTTTAGATGTGATAGAACTGCCGCTAGAACAAGAGGCGATGCTGAAGATTACAACCAAACTAACTGCTAACATTGTTAGTGGTTTTGTTAATAATCTTGGCAATGAAAATCGGATATTTAGGCGCTTGAAAAGTCTGTAAAACATGATTTTCTCCTGATGATTTGTGTAGAAAAATTAAGAAATCAAGTGTGCATAAATCCCTTAGTATTTGTAAGCAAACTTCTGTTCTAAGTGCTTGCTCCAAAGGGATAGCGGAAAACACAAACAGAAATAAATTACAGCCGCTATTGTAAACACTAAGAAGGGTTTGAAAGTGACATTACTAATAGCCGTAGCCGAGCGAGTTAATTCTACAAAGCCGATAACAGATGCTAAAGATGTGCCTTTAATTACCTGCACGGCAAAGCCTACAGTGGGGGGAATTGACATCTTAATTGCTTGCGGCAAAATGATGCGTTGAAGCTGTTTAAAGTAATTCAATCCCAAGGCTGTAGAGGCTTCCCATTGTCCTTTCGGAATGGCTGCAACTGAACCTCGCCATATCTCAGCTAAAAAAGCACTTGTGTAAGTTGTCAGTGCGATCGCGGCCGCTATCCAAGGAGATAAATTGAGGTTAAAAATCACAGACAATCCGAAGAATGTCAGGAACAGTTGCATCAGCAGCGGGGTTCCTTGAAAAAACTCAACATAAATTAAGCTGAGATACTTGATAATTTTGTTAGGTGAAATTCGCATTAGCATGACTAGAAATCCTACAATTCCGCCGCCGATAAAAGCAATTGCTGAAAGGGCAATTGTCCATCTAGTTGCTAGCAGTAAATTGCTCAAGATATTCGACAGGGTAAACTCTTGCATAATCGAAACTTAGTAAAAGATAGTAACCAGTTAGCGAGTGTATTGCATGAAGGCGAAAAACTTTTTCTGGATCAGAAAGGCAATAGCTTTAATTGCCCAGATTATCCCCACATAGATTAGAGTAATCGTCAAGTAAATTTCAAAGCTCCGGAAGGTACGGGATTGCAAATAATTACCTACAAAGGTCAATTCTTCCGCTGAAATTTGAGAGACAACACTGGTGAATAAAATTGCAATCACAATTTGGCTAACCAAAGATGGATAAACATTACCTAAAGCTGGGATGAGGATAATGTGTCTGAAAATCTGTAGTTTTTTGAATCCTAGCGCTAATCCCGCTTCAATTTGTCCCTTACGGATGCTTTCAATTCCAGCACGAATGATCTCAGTAGAATAGGCTCCAAAATTAATCGCTAGTGCTAGTACCGCTGCTTGCCAAGAAGTTAATTTAATTCCTAAACTTGGCAAGCCAAAGAAGAAAAAGAACAGTTGAATCAGAAAAGGCGTATTGCGAAGAAATTCCACATAAGCTACAGCAATGCCATTAAATACAGCATTTCCAGAAGTTCTTCCCATTGCGCCAATTGTTCCTAGCACTAACCCGCCAGCAATGGACACAATAGCGAGTTGAAATGTTAAAAAAACACCTTGGATTAAAAAGCCTGCATTATTCCAAACCACTGAAAATTCAGGTCTATAGCTCATGGTTTTCTACGTAATAGAGTTTGAACTGACACTAAATCCGGCTTAAATACCTCTTGATCTTTGAGTCCGCGCAGGCGGACTTCGTTTGTGTAGTAGCGGTTTCAACCGCCCAATTCGGTTCGCCCCAATTTGTTTCGCCCAATTTGTTTCGCCCAATTTGGTGATGATTTCCTACTGTGACTGACGACGAGACAAGAACTGAATGCCAGCAAAAGCTAATGCAATTAATCCAAAGGAAAAAAGCGTTGTCATCGTTCCTAAAGCGTAAATTGCAGGAGTTGTCACGTTCGTTGTCATCCCAAAAATTTCTAGCGGTAGGGTATTCTTTTCCCCGGAAATTAACGAAGTGCGCGTAAATTCATCGTAGGAGAGGGTAAACCCAAACAAACCTACTCCAATCAAACTAGATGCAATTAACGGCAGCAAAACTTCTGAAAATGTCTGGATTTCGCTGGCTCCCATATCTCGTGCTGCTTCTTCATAGCTAGGATTAAAGCGATTGAATACTCCCACCATAATTAAGAAAGCAAAAGGTAATGTCCAGGTCAGATGTCCCGCCAGCGCTGATGAATACCAAGTGGTATCTAAGCCAACGATATTAAAGACAATACCAATGCCTAAAGAGATGAGAATACTGGGAACAATCAGACTAGAAATTGTTAAGTAAAAAATCCAATTTGAACCCATGAATTTTTGCCGAAATGCCATGCCAGCTAATAGGCTAAAAATGACAGTAATTACCATCACCAGCAAACCTAAAGTAAAAGAACGACCAAAGGCACTGACAAAATCTCCTACACGCTGAGTGCCAAATACTGCTGACATCCAGTGAAAGCTGAAACCTCGCATGGGAAAGGTTAACTGTCCTTCTGGCCCTTGCAGAGAAAGTAGAAAGATAGCGGAAAATGGGCCGTATAAAAACAGAACAAATAATCCAAAAAAACCAGCTAATAGGTAATAAGAAAGAGGGCGTTTTGTCTTTTGCATTGTTTAACTCCATTTAGACAATTACAAAGGTTTATTTTAGAGTTCTTTGCGAATATCAACCGCTCGCAAAATGCCAAATACAATCAGTAATGTTACAGCGAGTAAAACGATCGCATTCGCAGCAGCCATCGGATATTGCAAACTACCAATGAGGGTTTTAATCAAATATCCAACAGAAGAAGTTTGTCCGCCACTCATTAGCCTGACAGTTGCAAATTCTCCCATAACTAATGTGACGACAAAAATTGAACCAATGGCAATTCCCGGCGATGATAAAGGAAAGATAATTTCCTTCTGAATTTGCCAAGCTGAGGCTCCTGCATCTTCTGCGGCCGCAATTAAAGAACGGTCAATTCGCATCATGCTATTAAAAGTTGGAGCTACCATATAGAGGGTATAAAGATGCACCATTGCTAGGAGTACGGCAAAGTCGGAAAACAAAAACATTTCTAGGGGTTGATCCGTTAAATGCAGACCCATTAGTAACCCATTCAAGATGCCTTCTCTTCCCAAAAAAGGAATCCAAGAAATCATCCGAATAATGTTAGATGTCAGAAAAGGAACTGTACAAACTAGGAACAAAATTGTTTGCCATTTCAAGCTTTTGATATGAAAAGCAAGAAAGTAGGCAACTGGATATGCAATCGCCAGAGTTAGCAACCAGACAATAGCTGCAAATTTGATGGTATTGACATAAGTTGATAGAAATACCTTCGAGGTAAAAATTGTCAGATAGTTGTTCAAAGTAAAAGTGGGAACCATTGTATAGCCATTAAACGTCCAAAAACTGACGATAAAAATGGCAATAATTGGCAACACTAAAAACAACAGAAAGACTAAAGTTTGAGGAGCAACTAGAAAATAAGGCTTGAACTTTTTCCAGTCAGTTACCTTGGTTTTAGCAGAATTGGTAGAGGTGGTTAATGGTTGGGTGATTGTCATGATTCAATCCGCAAGAGTAACAAAATACAGTAAATATTTCGCTCATTGAAAGAAACCGGGTTTCTAGAGATTTTTGGGTTTGGTGCTGAGAAATTTAGGAAGAAACCCGGTTTCTGGGTCTCATACTAAAACTTTAAGCAACTACAAATTCAATCCACTTTTGTAGGAGATATATCTGTTCCTTCATTACAGAATTCCAGCACACAACATTGCCCATTCTTTCTTTGAAAGAACCTCCATCTCGCACGGCTCCTTGAGACTCAATCTTTTTGCCAAAGGGGTCAATAATATCAGTAGCAGCAGGCTTTCCTTCATACCAAAAATCCCACTCTTCCGGCTTCATGTATTTCTTGGCATTTTCGGGAATTGCACTGTAATAACCCTGTCTTCCCAGAAAAGCACCTAGCCAACCTTCTAACATCCAATCGAGGTAAGCATAAGCAGCATCTAATTCCAGTCCTGAAAGATTTTTAGAGAGCCCAATTCCGCCTCCCCAGCCGCGATATCCTTCCTTTAAAGGGCCATAAACGCAGGGAACTCCTCTGGCTTTTACGGCTGTCACCGCAGGCGACCACATTGATTGCAGAACAACTTCTCCAGCCGACATCAAATTGACAGATTCATCAAAGCTTTTCCAGAAGGCTCGAAATTGTCTTTCTTTCTTTTGCTCGATCAAGATTTGCGTCACTTTATCGAGTTCTTCCCGCGTCATATTTCCTTTGTCGCCAAAGGTCATTAATCCCATTGCTTCAACGGCCATCGCTGCATCCATAATCCCAATAGAAGGGATATCTAGCAGTGCGGTTTTACCTTTATATTTGGTGTTGAATAAATCTGCCCAGGATTCAATTTTGCCACCAATTAAATCGGGGCGGTAGCCCAAAGTATCGGCATTGTATTGAAAAGGAATTAATGTTGCCCAATCAGTTGGCCCCTCAGCAAATTCTGTTGAATTTTGCCCTTTGACAAACATTACTTTCCGGGGTGCGCTACCTTGGGAGCTATTAACAGGAGCGCCTGGGTACAATTCTCCTGTGGTAAAGATAGGAACGAGTTTGTTAAATTCCTTGACTCGCTTAACATCAATTGGCTGCAAGCTTCCCGAAGGAAATACTAATGGTAAACCGAAGTATTCGCCGTCAAACATATCATATTGTTTGGGCTGAGTGATGGCGATTTGTACTGTTTCTTCGGTACTGAGGGCGCGGAGTTGAATTTTAAAACCTAAGTCTTTTTCGGCTTGCTCTTTGATGTCATTAATTTGCGCGGCTCCAGTGCCAATAAATCGCAGAGTAACATCTTTAAATTTATTGGTGAGCAGTGTCGGCCCTCTATTGGGAGTAGTTGAAAGGTTGGCAGTTTCAGAGACTTTATTCGCACCGCAATTTGTTGTGCTCAGAAATGTTCCTGCTGCCAGACCGACTTGAATAAATTTCCGTCGCGAAAGTCTAGCCATTGTTCTATTTTAGGTTTGAGATTTGGCTGGAAAGATAACTTAATGAGGCAGAAAAACGCAATCTTCTGCTGACCATCGCAGAGTAATCATTTGCCCTTCTTGTAAGGAATTATTCGCCCATTCATCGGTGGCAATTTTGTACAGGATTTCTTGACCTGTTTTTTCTGTCATTAAGGAAACGCGCGTTACATAACCTGTGAGTTCAACGGCAGTAATCCGAGCATCAATGTGATTAGCGTAGGGAGAAGGTTGGGGAGGAGGTGTTGATGAAAATGGTTCTAATTTTAGCAAGTCGGCTCGTACTGAACAAGCGGCTTGACTTCCTAATGGTGGTACTCCCTGACCTATGCAAAATATAGAACCCAATCCTTCGATATTGAGTTCCACCAATTCTTTGCCATTACTTTCTGGAACGCAGTGCAATACTTTACCTGTAAATAGGTTATTATCGCCCATAAATTTGGCAACGAATTGGGAAGCAGGAGTGCGGAACATATCCGCAGGACTGGCTACCTGTTCGATGTGACCTTGATTCATTACTACGATTTCATCGGAGAGGGAAAATGCTTCATCAACGCCGTGCGTTACTTGGATAAATGTCATGCCAAACTGTTTTTGAATCCGGCGTAGTTCGCTTCGCATTCGCAGGCGGAGGGTTTCATCTAAGGCGCTTAAAGGTTCATCGAGGAGGAGAACTTTGGGACGGGTTGCTAATGCTCTGGCTAGTGCGACTCGCTGTTGTTGTCCGCCGCTTAATTGAGCTGGTTTGCGTTCTCCAAGATGGCTTAATCCGATTAATTCGAGCATTTCTCCGACGCGATCGCGCCTTTCTGGTTGCGGTACATTCCGCATTTTTAAGCCGAATTCTACGTTTTCCCAGACGGTTTTGTGGGGAAAGAGGGCGTAATTTTGGAACATCATGGCAGTATCGCGTTTGGCGGGTGGCAGGTGGTTGACGCGCCGATCGCCTATTAATACTTCGCCACTGGTAGTATCTTCGTGTCCAGCTATCATCCGCAGGGTGGTGGTTTTGCCGCAACCGCTAGGGCCTAATAGACAGCAGTAGTAACCTGCGGGAATCTCTAAATTGAGGTTCTCGATCGCGACAAATGAGCCGTATTCTTTTCTGAGCGATCGCAAGCTTACTCCCTGAGCGCTGGAGGCTAATTCTTGCGCGATCGCGCTATTCCCATTGCTAATTTCGCTTTTTCTGGCTTGTTCGGTTCCGATATTCATGACACCCTCTCCGTCAAAAAGTAGGTTGTATTTGATGTCTGGCACCATTCTCATCAGGTGGGAGCGGGTTTATTTAACCTGTCTGTACTTTAATTAAACCTATTGGTAAACCGACCCCTACAGATTGTTGACAATGGTGGAAGAAATAACTTATATGCTGCATAACACTAGGCGATGAATTACTAGAAAAAAGTTATCAAAGATACCAATAGCCACTTTCTTTGTAAATTTTAAACATTCATCGTTTTTCTAAGATTTGGGAGCAAAATTCGAGAGCATTCCTGTATAAGATTTGGCGAGCGGATAGGCTAAATCACCTACTTTACTCGTACCCAAACCTAAACTAATCAGGACTTCTACAAACTTAACCGCAGCACTGACACCATCGATAACAGGTGCATCGATGTCTTGACTAATTTGGCGAACTAAATCAGTCATACCAGCACATCCCAAAATAATTGCCCCAGAACTATCTTCAATGAGAGCTTTTCGACACTCTTCTGTAATTATTTTTTGAGCTTGAGAGCCTGATTTTTCTAGTTCAAGGACTGATAATTCAGTACCGCGAATTCCTTGGCAAAAGCGAGTCATGCCGTAGTTTTCTACTAATTGTTTGGCAATGATCCGCGTGCGGTTCAAAGTTGTCACAATTGAAAATCCTGTGGCAATGAAACTAGCAGCGTGCATCGCCGCTTCTGCTATGCCTAAAACGGGGCCTCGTGCCAATTCGCGAGCCGCTAACAAACCTGGATCGCCAAAGCAAGCGATCGCATAACCATCAATACCCTCTGCTTCTCCTTTACGGATTTCATCTAAAATCCCTATCGCGCTGAGGGCTTCATCATAATGCCCCTCGATGGAAGCAGGCCCCATGACAGGATTGCAAGCAATAATTTCTGTGCTGGAGTTGGCTGCTGCTTGAGCTGCAATCCCGATTTTTCGGGTCATGCTAGCCGTCGTATTGGGATTTATGACTTTGATTTTCATGTCAATGGCGCGATCGCTCCTCCTGGATTTGCGGTGGGTGTATACTGCATACAATGTAAACTACAGGTCTGCTTAAAGGTTGTTTGTATCTAAAGTTACAAACAATCAAATTTCTGAAATTTAGTTATTTGTATCTAAAGTTACAGAAAATTAAATTTCTGAAAATTTTTTGTTATAACCTAGTTCTAGGGATGTTCTAGAGATGCGGGAGTTAAAACCCCCCTCTTATAGCCAAAGTCCTCATTTAGTGGACTGAAAAACTCATTAATCCTCTTTAGAGGACTTAAACTTTGAGGCAGGGGTTTTAACCCCTGACAGACTAAGGTTTTGACATTAACTCAACCCCAATAATCTTCTCCCTTCTTTCTTTTT
>NZ_CACA01000350.1:0-13835 GCF_000180455.1 Kamptonema sp. PCC 6506 | reverse complement strand
TGTTTAATTAGGTGGATTTACTTACTATTAGTGTTGGGTGAGTCCTGAATATGTTAAAGTTTGAACTATCGTAAAAAAATCAATAAATGATTCCAGAGTTGATTTAGCTATTATTTAACAAGCCAAAATTTAAAAATATCAAATTTTGAGATTGAGTCCAAAAGCCCAAATTAAACAATGAGCGACTATCAAACTGCGACGGCTGCAAATATTTTAGTAGTTGACGACAACGTGGATATTTTGTACTTGTTCGACAGCTTTTTGAGCGAGCGAGGTTATATCGTCAGGTCAATATCTGACAGCCGCTTGGCTGTGGCAGCGGCACGGGCTCAACGACCCGATCTAATCATACTGGATATGGTTATGCCGCCACCGGAAGGTCGAGAAATCTGTACTCAACTCAAAGCAGACGATCGCACTCGCGATATCCCAGTTATCTTTATCACCGCTAAAAGTGAAATGTTAGATCAGTTGGAAGCTTTTGCTGCTGGCGGTGCTGACTACATCACGAAACCTTTTCAGGCAGAAGAGGTGTTGGTGCGGGTGGAGAATCAACTGAAAATTTCAAGGCTGCAAAAGCAATTGACACAGCAAAATGCGTTACTTTCTCAGGAGATTCGCGATCGCCAACTCGCAGAATCTGCTCTTTCTAAACAACTTCACCGCAGTAACCTACTCAGAGAAATAACCGAGCAAATTCGCTCCCACATCGATCCAGAGCAAATCTTCAAGACTGCCGCTGCCGTTGTGGGCAAGGCTTTTAATAGCGATCGGACGCAAATTCTCTTCTACACAGAGTTGCCAACTCCCAAATTGCTGACTGCTGCGGAATATTGGACTCCCAGCTACCCTGCGATCGAATTTGTGGAGATTCCCCTTGCTGGCAATCCCCACGCCGAACAGGTATTGTCCCAAGAGCGGGCGATCGCCACCAACGACGTTACTTGCGAACCGCTGTTGCAGACAGTTCAAGCGCTGTGCGAACATTTTAACCTCAAGTCAATGCTGAGCGTCCGCACCTCTTACAAAGGCAAACCCAACGGTATTATCGGATTGCATCAATGCGATCGCTTTCGGGAATGGCAGCCAGAGGAGATTGAACTCTTAGAAGCGATCGCGGCTCAACTGGGAATCGCGATCGCTCATGCAGAATTGCTAAAACAAGAAAAACAAGCCCGCATCGAACAAAACCGCCAAAACATCCAGTTGCAACAAGAAATCCGCGATCGGCGATCGGCAGAAATCGCCCTCACGGAAAGCGAAAGCAAATATCGCGCCCTCGTCGAAGCCGCCGCCGATGCTATTTTTCTAGTAAATCCCAAAACTAACTTAATTTTCGACTGCAATCAGCGGGCAGTAGAAATGTTTGAAGCCCAAAGTAAAGAGCAATTACTTAATATTCAAGGGCATACACTTCACCGCCAAACTTATCAGCCAGAAGCCCTTACTTCTGACTTAGAAGCCATCGATATCAACGGTTTTTGCACTCTCGAACTGGAATATGTAACCAAACAAGGCAATGTTTTCTGGGGAAACTTGGTAGCCAAGCAAATTGATGTCATGGGTCAGAAAATATATCTAGTTCGGATTGCTGATATCAGCGAGCGCAAACACAGAGAAGAAGCTCTAAAATTAATTGTTGAGGGTACAGCTTCTAGCACGGGTACCGAATTTTTGCGGCGTTGCGTCCGCTATCTAGCCGAAGTTTTACAAGTCCGTTACTCTTTAATTACTGAGATTATCAGCCCTGCTAAAACCAGAGTGCAGACATTAGCATTTTGGAATGGCTGTGAATGGATTGAAAACATGGACTACGATCTGGCAGATACACCCTGCGAAAATGTGTTTCAAGGGCAAGGATGCTACTATGAAAATAGCGTGCAACAACTCTTTCCCAACGACCGAGATTTAGTTGAGTTCAATGTCGAAAGTTATTGGGGAATTCCGCTAATTAACACCGAAGGAAATGCCATCGGTCATTTAGCTGTTTTAGACATCAAGCCAATGGCTAAAGATGCAGGGATTGAGTCAATTTTGAAAATATTTGCCGCTCGTGCGGCTGCGGAACTAGAGCGAAAACAAGCAGAAGCACAAGCAGCCAAACTATTAGAACAATTGCAACAAGCTCAATCTCTTGCTCACCTTGGCAATTGGGAATTCGATATTAGCACTCAAAGAATTACTTGGTCAGATCAAATCAGGGAAATTTTCGGCCTAGCTCCACAAGATCCCACCCCAACTCTAAAGGAACACATACAACAAATTCATCTTGAAGATCGAGTACACTGGCTAGCTACAGTAGAAAGCGCGATTACTCTGGGAGAGTCCTACGAAATGGACTTTCGCATTATTAGGCTGGACAAAGAGATCCGCTACATTAATGCCAGAGGCGAAGTGTTGCAAAGTGATTCTGGTCAAGTCCTGCGGCTGTTCGGTACACTAATGGACATCACCGATCGCAAACTTCTCGAACAAGAATTAGCCTTGCGGGAGGCTCGACTCAACGCCTTTTTTACTTGCGCTCCTGTGGGAATGGCGATTGTAAATAGTCAGTGGCAATTCCTGCAAATCAACGAAGTCCTCGCAGAGATTAATGGAGTTTCTATACAAGATCACATCGGCAAAACTATCTCCGAAATTGTGCCATTACTTGCACCTATTTTAACACCGATCTATGAGCAGGTATATGCTACCGGCAAAGCGATTATCAATCTAGAAATATCGGGTGAAGTACCCAGTCAGCCAGGTGTTGTTCGCGACTGGGTGATTTCTTACTTTCCAATTTTTGAGCAGGAATCTCGACTTTCTGGGGTGGGAGCAGTCGTAGTGGAAATTACAGAGAATAAGCGAGTCGAATCAGAATTGCGATCGGCAAAAGAACGCTTGCAACATTTACTTGCTGCTAGTCCTGCGGTGATATATAGCATCAAACCTTCCCCAGATGGCAAACTTGCATTCTTGAGCGAAAATGTCACGGCGGTTGCGGGATGGAACGCGCGAGAATTTCTAGAGGATAGCAATTTTTGGGCAAGTCACCTTCACCCAGAAGATGCCAAGGGTGTCTTTGCCAGATTTTCTCTGCTGTTGTCGAAGGGGGAAGACTCTTATGAATATCGTTTTCTCCATAAAGACGGGACTTACCGCTGGGTTTACGATCGCATTCGCCTGGTGAAAGATGAAGCCGGCAATCCCATTGAGTGCGTTGGTTATTGGGTCGATATTAGCGATCGCAAACAGGCAGAGTTAGCATTACAGGAGAGTGCTCAGCGGGAGAAAGCGATCGCTAAAATCATTCAAAAAATACGGCAGACATTAGATTTTGACACTATATTCAACGCCGTAGCCGTTGAGCTGCGGCAACTAATTAAATGCGATCGCACCGCCATCTTCCGCTTCAACCCTGACTGGAGCGGAAATTTTGTCGCCGAGTCTGTGGCTCCCGGCTGGATTTCTCTACTTCGGGAACAAAACGGCGAACCCCATCTCAAAGATGGTTATTTCGATCGCGAAAATTGGCCGTTCAAAATCTTGCTTAGCAATTCTGAAAACATAGCCGATCCTTATTTGCAAGAAAACAATGGCGGAGCGAATTTTTACAAAGTTAATTTCCTAGTAATAGAAGATATTTATACCGCAGAGTTTACACCTTGTCATGTCAACCTTTTAGAGCAATTTCAAGCCAGAGCATACATAATTGTTCCCATTTTTTGCGGTCAAAATCTTTGGGGATTACTGGCAAGCTATCAAAATTCAGGCCCCCGAATTTGGAGCGAAACAGAAATTAATACTGTAATTCAAATTGGAACTCAATTAGGAGTAGTCTTGCAGCAAGCAGAACTGCTAGCGCAGACCCAAAAGCAGTCAGTGGCATTGCAACAAGCTGCCATCGCCGCCGACACCGCCAACCGCGCCAAAAGCGAATTTCTAGCAGCCATGAGCCACGAATTGAGAACTCCCTTAAATGCGATTTTGGGATTTACTCAAGTTATGAGTCGAGATCCTACACTCAACCAACAGCAACAAGAAAATTTAGGCATTATCAATCGTGCTGGCGAACACCTACTGAATTTAATCAACGACATTCTGGAAATGTCTAAAATTGAAGCCGGGCAAGCAGAGCTAAATCTGAGCAACTTTGACTTAATTGGCTTGCTTTTCAGTTTAGAAGAAATGCTCAGATTAAAAGCCGAATCTAAGGGTTTACACTTAATCTTTGACATTGCTCCCGACGTTCCCCAATACGTACAAGCAGATGAAGGTAAATTACGACAAATCTTGATCAACATCTTGGGAAATGCCGTAAAATTTACAGAAAAAGGTAGTGTTACCTTGCGAGTAAGGAACAAAGAAATTGCAACTAATGCCAGCATTTCCGATCGATTAGAGTTGACAGATCGGGTAGAAAGTATAAATTATCCTTCATCCTTGCTCCCTATTACTTCTTCCTTATGCCTTCAGTTTGAAGTTAAAGACACGGGCCCTGGCATTTCCCCAGAAGAAATCAACCAACTATTTGAAGCTTTCACCCAAACAGAAACAGGTAGGAAATCTCAACAAGGAAGTGGATTAGGTTTACCTATCAGCCAGAAATTTGTGCAACTAATGGGAGGAGATATCGCTGTTAGGAGTATTCTCAAATGGGGAACAGCATTTACATTTGATATCCCAGTTATAATGGTAGAAGCGAGAGACATTCAAACTTCTCAACCCCAGCAAAAAGTCATTGGTTTAGCGCCAAACCAGCCTAATTATCGGATTTTAGTAGTTGAAGATCGTTATGAAAATCGCCTACTATTAGTTGCTTTAATCAGAGCCATTGGTTTCGAGGTGTGCGAAGCAGAAAATGGTCGAGAAGCTATTGAGTTATGGTCGAATTGGGAGCCGCATTTGATCTGGATGGATATGAGAATGCCCGTGATGGACGGCTACGAAGCTACCAAATACATTAAAGATAAAGAGCATTTAAGAGGTCAGAAAACAGTAATTATTGGGATTACAGCCAGCGCTTTTGAAGAGGAGCGTTCTCAGGTTTTGTCCGCAGGTTGTGACGATTTTGTTCGCAAGCCTTTCCGAGATGAAGCTATCTTAGAAATGATGGCAAAACACCTGGAAGTGAGCTATCTCTATCAAGAGCATCCAGAATCGAACGATATGCTTTTGTCAGGACAACTTATTTCAGAAATTGGAGAAGTTTTGACGATGGAAGCGATGGCATTAATGCCGAAAAATTGGACAGCAGAACTACAACAAGCGGCTACGGAACTCGATGAAAAGCAGATTTTTATCTTGTTAAATCAAGTTAGAGAGGAATACCCACAGATTATTAGCGCTCTCGAACATTTAGTAAATAATTTTCGTTTTGATTTAATCGTAGATTTAATTCAGGAGAATCAGTAGAAGTAAAAAAATCCCCTCCCAAAAAAAATTATTTCTTATTCCTTCTCCTTTGAGGAGAGGGTAGGGAGAGGTGGAGAGGGGACTGGGGATTAGGTCTTTTTCCAAAATGGGATGGTTTTGGCAATTTTTAAACCTGACAATTTTAATTTTCTACCGTGCTCGGCACCAGCAGCTCGCCGATTAAACCTTCAGATTCAAAGCAACTTATTTGCTCTCTTTCCCTAATTTCTCTCACCCTAGCCTCCAAATCAAAAGGCTGTCCACAATCCCAAATTCTGATTTCTAACCGTCCCTTAAATACCCAGATTTCCAGTTTGATAGGAGTTTCCAAAGGCATACCCCGATGAGCATGACGTACCGCATTAGTAAAACCTTCTGCTAAAGCTAGCTGGCACTTCCACCAAACTAATTTAGGAATTGGTAATTTACCTAACTGATCGTACCACTGCAAAACTTCATTTAAAGCACTCAGCTCAGTCTTGACTTGGAGGCGAATTTTTTTTATAAGTAAGTCGCCACCCAGTTCGCTATTCTCTTTGTCTTTTAAGGGGTTCCAGGGGTAGAGAAACTCAATCAACCGCTCTAAAATATTCCCTTTTTCGATATTTGGGGGCGAAGAAATTATTTCTTCATAAGTTTTTGTAATCATCAAACAATTTCGACTAGCCGCAGTGCGCGTATAACTTAGCTCATCTGCTAGCTGCCACATGAGTTTTATGCCCCTTCCCCCTTCTGCGAGTTCATTTATGTTAAACGACATCTTTAAATCTCCTTATGTTATGGTGTTGGCTGGATTAAAACTCACGTTTCCATCGGAGGCTTCTTTTTTTACAAATCTTTATAAATCTCAGGGCTTGGTAGGTCGTGCCGATCGCTTGCTAAGTTAGCAAAATTTTATGAACTTAGCCTTTAATCCCTGAGTATTTCTACTGTTTCGAGGAAACGAATCGCACCCTATATTTATACACTATCATTGGCGATCGCGATCGTCGTGTTTTAGGAGCAATCGACCCGAACAAAGCAACATTTTCAGAGCACAGACTATTATACTGCTGGCATAGTCCAATGGGCTAGGGGACAATAGCACTGAGGAATCACCCCCATCAGCCCCCTAACCATAGCAGGAGGATCGAACCTAGATAGCTGCGGCGAGATCCCGGGCTATAGCTGCCTCTCAAGAAGCAAATTTACTTTAAATGAAAAATGAAAAATGAAAAACGAAGAATCAAAAATTCATCAGAATTTTTGATTCTTCATTCTAAAGTTACAGGAATTGTCAATTAGAATTGGTCAAAAACTAGGCTTTAGCAAATACATTAGTTTGAAGCCAAGACTTGATAGACTTCAGTTGTTCATCTGAGATATCAATTAAAATTAACCAATCTCTCCGCAAAGCATAAAATACTCTGTGAACTGAGTTTTTCTCTTCGTCGTCAAGGATATCTGATAGCAACGCTAAGCTCAAGAGGTTGAAGTCTATGCCTGTAACTTGGCGGGATGTTAAAATTTTGCTGATTACTTCTTGCAGCGGGAGGATGTGGCTTTTGGTGGACATGATGTATCATCTCCTTTTCTGTTGCTTTATTCATTGTCTTTCTACTTTCTCTTCAATACATTGTCTATTTGACCTAAAAAGACTAAGCTAAATTGCTTAGCAGAGGGAAGAAGGAAGAAGGAAGAGGGAAGAAGGAAGAAGGAAGAAGGAAGAGGGAAGACAGTACAAGATACCTCTAGGCGGTTAAGGATAACACTAAGACGGCGGCAGCACTGTAATGCGTAATATCAATTCCGGCTGCACCGGAATTGATATAAGCCCTGGATTTGCGATCGCAACCGCTTTCGTCGTTTAGGGCAACTCCAACTCTTACCTCTGGTTCATAATCGTGCGATTCGTTTAACCCAGCGCGACCTGAAATGGTCGTTTAGTATGCGGAGCCGCCTCCGCTAAGGGATTCACACCCCTTACCCTCACGTAAAAGACTCAAAGCAAGTCCGGTCACGACCCAGTAGGTAACGAAATAGTCGGAGTGCAGACTCGCGTTGGTAACGGAAACCGCCAGTCTAAGGCGGACAAGTGCTAGAGGGAGTTCCCTAATGGTGAACGAAAGTGAACTATCGCTTAAACTGCGTTATACGAAAAAGAGCCAAATTAGGCTGATAGGCTCTGACCAAAAGGTAAATGGATAGGATTTATAGCTTAGGTTTCTATAAATCGTGTGAACATAACCTCCATCGCAGAATAGATAGCACCTAAAAGAACGTGAGTTCGATGGCGTGCCATCGCCTCAACCAAGGTTAAGACTCATCTAGCCAAGATTGCTGAAGTAATAGACACCCACAAAACCCCCCCTCAAGCTGCTTTAATCAGTAAGCTCAATCCAATCATTAGGGGATGGTCAAACTATTACTCGACAGTCGTTAGTAAGGACACCTTCTCAAAGGTTGACGACCTGACATGGCAAAAGCTAAGAGCCTGGGCAAGAAAGAGGGGAAAAGGGAACATCAATAAGGTGGAATTATCAAGGAGCCGGATGATGCGAAAGTATCACGTCCGGTTCTGAAGGAGAGGTAGGAGTGGCAACGCTCCTATCGACTCTAACCATTAGGTCGTAAGCTTTTCCCTCTTCTCTCTTCCCTAGCCCCTAGCCCCTAGTCCCTAGCCCCTAGCTATGACTTCTGCACTGGTTTGACAGAACTGCTATTAGCCCGAACAAAACATTTACTAGGGGCACCTTGAACCGAGCTTTTTTCTACGTAAATCCAGGGTTGTTTGTTATTGTCAAGCAATACGCCAAATCCTGCCGGGCCAGAGTTAATCTCAAAATTTTGCCCCTGTTTAAAAGTGCCAATTACAGGCCAGTTAGGAATATCTAAGACCACAGAGTTACCAGGAGTTTGTATTTGTTCAATCGAAGATTTTCCCATTCGGCAAGTAACACCTTTGCCACTTGGATCGACAATTTGCCAATATTTATGAGATGTTCTTTGATAGTCTCCTTGTGCATTAGGCTTTGGTAACTCAGATTGAGGTACTTGATTAACTTGAGATGTAGGAGTTGTGGGACTAGGTTTTGGAGTTGCACTTGCCGTTGGTTTTGGAGTTACAGTTGTTTGATTCGCTTGAGATGTAGGAGTTGTAGAATTAGGTTGCGGAGTTGCACTTGCCGTTGGTTTTGGAGTTACTGCCGGTTCATTAGCTTCAGGAGTTGGTTGAGCACAACCAAAAAAGCTAATCCCTAAAACTCCCGAAATTAGCATTAAGCCAAGCAACTTTTTAACTTGACTGTACTGGTCAACATTAACTGGTTTTAATCCCTTCATTTTAGAACCTATAATTGCAAATTATGAAACTGAGCCATTATACCAGAGATCGCCAGTCAAACTGAAGGCACGAACATCAGTGATTTTTACCTGCACTAGCTGACCCCTTAACTCCTCAATATTTCCCCGTAAAAATGTCAGACGGTTGCCACGTCCTCGACCCATAACTTGAGTTGCATCTTTCTGGTTTTGGTCTTCTACTAGCACTTCTTCAATACGTCCCAGATAGCGCTGCGAACGTTCCATTGCCGTCTGAGTAACCACATGATTTAAACGTTGTAACCTATCAGCCTTTACCTCCTCGCTTAACTGGGTATCCCACAAAGCTGCTGGAGTTCCAGGCCGAGGCGAATAAGCCGCCGTATTCACCAAATCAAACCGCATATCAACTACTAGGTTCAGCGTCTTTTCAAACTGTGCTTCGCTTTCCCCAGGAAAACCAACAATCGCATCAGCGCTAATTGAAGCATCCGGCATATATTGACGAATTGTCTCAATAATCCGGCGATATTTTTCCTGAGTATAACCCCGCGCCATCGCCTTTAAAATGTCATTATCCCCCGATTGAAAGGGAATGTGAAAATGTTCGCATACCTGGGGCAATTCTGCACAAGCTTTAATTAACCTTTCCGTGAAATAACGCGGGTGGCTAGTTGCAAAACGAATCCGTTCAATCCCCGGCACATCGCTTACATAGTAAAGTAAATCAGTCAAGGTATACTGATTGCTACCATCGGGTTTTGTTCCGGGCAAATCGCGACCATAGGCATCAATATTTTGCCCCAATAAAGTTACTTCCTTGTAACCTTGACGACCTAATTCTTCCATTTCTGCCCGAATTGCTTTAGGAGTTCGCGACTGTTCAATACCCCGCACATTCGGCACTACACAATAAGTGCAGCGTTCATTACAGCCATAAATTACATTCACCCAAGCTGTCACCTTACTATCGCGGCGCGGCTTAGTGATATCTTCCATAATATGGACGGCATCTGTAGCAACTACCTGATTGCCATCAAACACTTGTTCAAGTAAATCTTGTAAGCGATTTGCGTGTTGCGGCCCCATCACTAAATCTAATTCAGGAACTCGCCGCAGTAACGCTTCGCCTTCTTGCTGGGCCACGCATCCAGCAACAATTAAAGTCAGTTCTGGTTCTACACGCTTGCGGCCGGCTTGTCTTCCCAGATAGGAATAAACTTTGTGTTCGGCACTGTCCCGAATGCTACAAGTATTGTAGAGAATTAAGCTGGCTTCATTGGGGTCTTCAGACCACTCGAAACCCATATCTTCTAGGATGCCGGCCATGCGTTCCGAGTCGGCTTTGTTCATCTGGCATCCGAAGGTGGTAATGTGATAGCGGCGGGGAGTGGCGGTCATAGTAGGCTGTCGGCAATTTAGAGAATCAAGGTTTTAAACCTTGATAGATTATATAGCAGTTGTCAATGAACTGTGAATATATTCACTGGTACTGTAAGCTTTATACTCACTTCTCTCCCAAAACTCAATCATACTTTTGGCAATTCCTTTCGCCGCCAAAAAAGGTACACCATTTCCCACAGTTTTAAACATATTACTTAGCGTCATCGAAGCCGGTAATACAAATTCTTTAGGCAAAGATTGAATAGCCAACACCTCCGCGACAGATAGCCGACGAACTTTGTAAGGATGTAAATGCACTTCATTATTCCCATAACAGGCTGTCGGTGAATAACGCCATCTATGCAGCCGCTTAAATGACTTTCTCGAATCATCTCCCTCATCAACAACAGCAAAGCGCTTAATCCCGGCTTTCGGCTTGAAACAATGTTCAGCATTGGGATGATTCATCACATCATTTTTCTGGAACCAAAACTCAACTGTTAACTCTTGAGGAATGCCATTTGCACAAGGAAGCAGCGAATTTTCTTCAAATGAATTCGTAGAGGGCCAAGAGTAAGCAAAAGCCTGGGACTTGGGATATATAATCTGACTATTCCAAGGAAAAACACCTTCAGGCAACATTCCCCCAACTTCATCAAGTTTGATGCCCCTATCCTTAATTAAATCCTTACGGAAACCTAGTAAAATAATTCTATCTCTATCTTGTGGCACTCCATATTCTATTGCATTAATTAGGCGCTCTGTCAATACATAGCCAGCTTGGTTTAGCCGATTTTTACACTCCTCAAAAAACACTCTATGCTTTTGAGTTCTCCACAAACCTTTAACATTTTCAAACAAAAAGAAATCAGGCTGTTGCTGACAAATTAACTCAACGTAAGCAGCAGAAAGCTTACCCTTCTCCCCTTCCTGACCTCGATTTTTTCCACCAACAGAAAAGTCAGGACAAGGCGGCCCAGCAATAAACCCAATAATATCATTATTTTTACGGGCATCCTGCATCAATTCTCGCAACTTTAGCGCTGCTTCTCCTGCTGTCAGTCGCGTTACATCTGCCTCCTCTCCTTCAGAGTAACCATATTCTGGCAATGGCAGATTTAGGCATTTACGAGAGTAACGGTAAGCCTGCATAAATGGCGAGAAAATTTCATTGATATAAGCTATCTTAAAACCACTCAACTCAAAACCTAAATCGAGAAAGCCTGAGCCTGCGAAAAAAGAGAAAATACAGTAAGATTTTTTCATTCTAGACGCGATCTTGCTGAGAAATAGGAATCGAAATTACAAACTGAGTTCCACAGCCAAGCTGTGAAAAACATTCTAACTTACCTTTATGTTTTTCGACGATAATATGGTAAGAAATAGACAGCCCTAAGCCAGTACCTTTTCCTACATCTTTTGTTGTAAAAAATGGGTCGAATAGCCGTTGCATAACTTCTGGTTCTACCCCACATCCATTGTCAATAATAGAAATTATGACTTGATTTTCCTCTCCCACTTTAGTCTTAATCCTAATTGTAGGAATCGGGCAAAGAGAATAAACCTCTATTTCTTCTTCCTTGTTTTTCATTACTTGGAGTTGCTTAATTCTGAATCCTTCTAAAGCATCAATTGCATTAGCAATAATATTCATAAATACCTGATTTAACTGACTTGGGTAGCACTCAACTAGCGGCAGATTACCATATTCTTTGATCGCGCGAACTTCAGCAAGTTTACCTTGTCTTTTAAGTTGATTTTGTAGAATCAGCAGCGTACTATCGATGCCTTCGTGAATATCAACTGGCTTCATTTTAGCTTCATCATGTCTTGAAAAGTTCCGCAAAGACAAAACTATCTCGCGAATCCGGTTCGCCCCCATTTTCATCGAACTTAGTAGTTTTGGCAAATCTTCTATTAAGAAATCTACATCACTTTCCTGAGCTACCATTTTAATCTCTGGGACTGGATTCGGATAATTTTCCTGGTAAAGATTCAGCAATTTTAGCAAGGAGTGAATGTACTCATTAGCATGAACAAGATTTCCATAGATAAAGCTGACAGGATTATTAATTTCATGGGCAACTCCAGCAACTAATTGCCCTAAACTCGATAATTTTTCAGCTTGAACTAGCTGGGATTGAGTAATTTTTAGCTCTTTTAGGGCAATTTCCAGTTGTTCCGCCTGTTTGCGAGATTCCTCCTCTGCTTCCTTAGCCTCTGTGATTTCATATCTGATCGATAAATATTTATAGGGTTGCCCGCTTTCATCTAAAAAGGGTATGACGGTGGTATCTACCCAGTAATATGTTCCATCTTTGGCCCGGTTTTTAATTATAGCTTTCCAAACTTTACCAGCGGTAATAGTCTGCCAAAATTCCTTGAAAAATTCTTGAGAATGATAGCCAGAATTGATAATTTTGTGAGTTTTCCCAATCAGCTCTTTGCGGCTATATTTAGATATTTCACAAAATTTATCGTTGATATAGCTGATAATGCCTTTGGCATCAGTCATGGCAACTATCGCTGAGTTATCTAGTGCAAATTTTAGTTCGGATAGTTCTTTAATTGTTTCTCGCAATTTCTCATCTACATACTTGTAATTGGCAAAGGCTTGCCCGTAAGTTTCTATAGTATGTTCTCCTAAATTTGCCTTGATTTCATCTACTCTAGCTTCCTTTACTTGAGACTCCTTAGCTTGACTTTGATTCTGAACCTGATTATTATCCATATTAGTTCTCTACAGAGTTAACAGCTACTAGATCCCCCCTGAAAAACTTTCCGACTTATGGGCAAGCATTCAGAAAATTTATTTTTTTTCTAGTCTGAAGATTTTGCAGAGCTTTTGATGCCACATAACCCACGAATGGCAGCAAATTACCCTAATTTTAAATATTGATTTCAATTATACTCTATTTTTGAGTGATTAGAGAGATGTTAACGATCTCTTAATATTATTGATATCGAGCAAATACAGCGCGAGCTTAATCTTACAACGACTTAAATTTAAGTTAAATAACTTAAAACCATTGACCGCCACGGAAACGCCAGTAGGGAAATAAAACTCGGAGTAATGTTTGCGACGCGAGATAAATTGTCACCCAGACTAAACTATAGTGCAAGCCAAAGGCGGCTAAATCAAAATCCTCCTGCTCTATGCCTGGTAAACCCAGAATTTCGATCAAAAACACCAAAAAAATAGCTTCCCAAACACCGCTCAACAATTGAAAAGCTCCCGGCCAATCTCGATCCCACCGGAACTGCTGAATGTAAATATATAAAACATCCCAAATCAATCCAAAAATCCCTATATATCCTAGTATCCAGAAAAATATCCAACCTGATTTAGAGCCAATTAATCCTAAAAAAAAAGGTATTGTTACTGCAACTCCCACAGTTGCAAATAGTAATAACCGAGTCTGCCAGCGACCGAAGAGAGTAGGAGTCATTTTGAAGAAGGGGCTAGGGGGGCTAGGGGAAAGAGAGGGGGGCGGGGGAGCGGGGGGGGGCGGGGGAGATGGGGGGAGATGGGGGGAGGGGGCGAGGGGCGGGGGAGCGGGGGAGAATTAAAGAGAATGGGGGAGATAGGGAGTCTTGAGTTGTTAGATTGCTTCCTTGCACTTGCAATGCTTCGCTGTATTATCAGTTTGGGGAAATTTATTCGTTGCACTCGCAACGCTTCGTGGTTTTGACAGATTGCTTCGTTGCATTTGCAAGGCTTCGTGGTTTTGATGCGAGAAAACTAAGCTATTTTC
>NZ_CACA01000351.1:0-55000 GCF_000180455.1 Kamptonema sp. PCC 6506 | reverse complement strand
TCTTTCCCTAGTCCCTGACATCAAAGTGATTATTTTACAAATCCCTATGAGTAAACTCTTTCGCATCTTTACCAACATAACTCGCCGCAATCTGACCATCCCCAACAACTCGATATTTATATGTCACCAACCCCTCTAAACCAACGGGCCCGCGAGGTGGCATTTGCTGAGTGCTAATCCCCACTTCTGCACCAAATCCATAGCGGAAACCGTCAGCAAAACGAGTCGAACAATTGTGATAAACTCCGGCTGCATCGACTTGATTTAAAAATGTCTCAGCGGCTTCTATATCTTCAGTAACGATCGCATCTGTGTGCCTAGAACCGTAGGTATTTATGTGATTAATTGCCGCTTCTAAGCTATCGACAATTTTAATAGATAGGATCGAATCGCTGTACTCTGTTGACCAATCTGCCTCGGTTGCGGCTGCAATCAGTAAAATTTCACAGGTTTTTGGATCGCCCAATAATTCTACTTTCACAGCTTGTAAAGCCTGGGCAACTATCGGCAAAAACTCAGCGGCTATTGCACTGTGAACTAATAAGGTTTCAATGGCATTACAAGCGGCTGGATATTGAGTTTTAGCGTCAATTGTAATTACTACGGCTTTGTTAAAGTCTGCGGCTTTGTCCACATATAAATGACAAATTCCCTCAGCATGACCTAATACGGGAATACGAGTATTTTCTTGGACAAATCGTACAAACGAGTTAGAACCTCTGGGAATAATTAAATCAACATAACCATCTAAACGCAACATTTCTAAAGTTTCTTCCCGCGTGGTTAGTAACTGAACTGCTTCGGGATTGACGGCAGTTTTAACTAATGCTTTATGAATGATTTTTACTAAGATTTCGCAAGAACGAATCGCCTCTTTACCACCTTTGAGAATTACGCCATTTCCTGATTTAATGGCGAGAGATACTATTTGAATTAATGCCTCTGGGCGGGCTTCAAAAATGATTCCTAAAACGCCTAAAGGACAAGTGATGCGCTTCAGAATTAAGCCTTGGTCTAATTCGCGATTAATTTGTACGACACCAACAGGATCGGCGAGTTTGCCAACATCTCGAACACCAGCGATCGCGCCTTGCAATTTCACTGCGTCTAACTTCAGCCGATTGTATAGCGGCTTGGCAATGCCGTCAGCCTCTGCCGCTTGGCAATCAGCCGCATTCGCTGCTAAGATTTCTGGGGCTGCTGTTTCTAAGGCTTGCGCGATCGCTTCGATGGCTTGATTTTTTGCCTCGGTCGATAATACTGCCAGCGATCGCGCAGCTTGGCGGGTTTGGATGGCGATTTCAACCAGAGAACAGGATGCAACTTGAGAAATAGTCATAAAAAAGTTCGGTAAGTGGGAAACGAACGAGTCTTTAGATTGCTAATTAGCCCACAAAGGCTACTGCTAAATCAGCCGGATTCATTTTCTCATAGGGTTCAAAAGGTTGATGAATCCAGGGATTATCCGCTAAATAATCTACATAGTAGTCAGGCTTTGCCACCGAACAAGCTTTGTACCAAAGGACAGCAGTACGGATTTCTTTGATATCCGAACCATAGTGAGTGTTTAGCCAAATCAGACTCTGCTCTAAACTGATACCTGAATCTACTAAATCATCTACCAACAAAACATGAGTCCCTAAATTAGCGGTCGTCATAGTTAAATCGCGTGAAAATTTGATCTCACCGCGCACTTGACCCCCCGATCCACCGTAAGACGAAGTAGCTAAAATTGCTAGAGGTAAATTATAAATCCGCGATAGAATATCGCCAATCCGCATCCCGCCCCTAGCAAGGCAGACAATTTGATTAAATTCCCATTGAGATTGATAAATGTTTGCTGCTAGGCACTCAATTTTCTGATGGTACTCTGACCAAGAAACGTAAAGGTCGCTCATCCCTGGTGTTATTGAGAAGGTAGAAATATATTTTAAGCATATATATGGACTGATGAGGCAGACTTTCCGGTAAAAACCTTTAAGTCTGCCTCTTACCGCTCGCGATGCGGAGTAAATAAAATTTAGGAGTGTCTCAGTTCCGATTGTTGGTTCGATCTTGGTAAGAAGGGACTAGATTTCTGGTTAAATTTAATCAACTACTTTCAGCCAACCCCGGCGAACAGCGTGGAGTAATCGGTTAATGGCGGTTTGATCTTCTTCTGTGAGAGCTTGTTCTAGGAGTGCAGTCCTGAGCTGTTGCCGGTGATTTCGAGTCAATAGACCAGAGTGATACACCTGAAAAACTAGCTCGGCAATAGTAAATTGAGGTAAAAGCGCTTGAGCCATCATTAGATTTTCTTGTAACTCACTTTTTATAGTTTGACTGGTTTCTATATCAAATAATGTGATTGAACGCCTCTACCAAAGTGATAATTTATGGCTGAGCTAGTGATTCATATCAATCTAAGTTTGTGATCGATATCAAAGGTACACAGTTTTGCTTAAGACTGGATAGGATTGTGGCTTCTAATGAACGTTAAAAAACCCGGTTGCTGCGAGCAACCGGGTTATGACCGGATTGAAAGATTATTTTTTCCCACATAGTTAATTGAGTGAATTATTTACAGCAATTGATAAGGTCAGAAGATGATAGAGATAAGAAATAATTAACTCTATTTGCTAGCTAGGAAATTAATCTAAAATTGTTACCCAACCTCGGCGGGTGGCGTGAATGAGGCGATCGATCGCGGCTCGATCCTCTTCGCTGAGGCCACACTCTAAGAGTGCAAACATTAGACCGTAGCGGTCAGTGCGAGTCAGTTTCCCGGATTGACAGACGTGGTAGAACAGTTCGGCGATCGCGCGGTCAGCTTGGAGAGCTTGAGCTTGCATAGTGTTGATTGGAACTCGACAATTCTAATATGTCGCATTTTCCCAAGCACTCTAGTGATTCAACTACTTAAAGATAGGTGATACTTCTCAATGGAATTTGTGAGCGAAGTCGGCGCGATCGAGCGATCGATCTTTGGTTTTTTTGTGATACTGGTCACATTAAATTTCTGTGATTGACAGTAAGCAATTTAGAGATTATCCTATTTTTGATAAAGACCTAACTCCTTGTAGGGGAGAGGTGAAACTCAATTATTGAAAGAAGCTACCAAAACAACAGATCAGCAATTCGCGATTTAAGGAATTGTACTTAGTCTGACCTTCTTTGCGAATTTGGATTAGACCGGCCCCGGCCAAAGTTTTAGAGTGATGGCAAAATAAGGCGAGGCTAATTCCGACAGCAGCAGCAATTTCTGAACTGCTCATTTCCCCCTGCTTGGCTAGAAGCTCAACAATTCGCAAGCGTGTGGGGTCGGAAAGTGCAGCAAAAATCCTCACTCGGAGCTCAGCGTCACTTTTGGCGGGCACTGGGAGAGGTATCGCTTGGAAGTCGTCGCAACTATCCGTCATCAGGAGTTGGTGTGGGGAATTTAAGTTGGTGGTTATCTCTATCTTACGCTGCTAGAGGCTTTTATGAAATAGTTAAATAACTACTTGACTATTGGTGGCAAAGTGATTAAACTTTTTAGTTAAATGGTTGTTTGACTACTTCATTGCAGCAGTCGGCGGTTGAAACCGCTACTACACAAACGAAGTCCGCCTGCGCGGACTCAAAGAATCAATGGGTAATACCAAATCTAGGTTAGTCACCCCCTTTATTAGCAACAATCCGTCATTGCGAGCGAAGCGAAGCAATCGCCTAGTCTAGTCTCTGCGATTGCTTCGCTTTGCTCGCAATGACAATAAAGGGGGTAGTAAAGCCGGATTTGAGATTGCCTGTCTGTCTGTAATTACTCGATCGATATTGCTCTTTCACAGAGGATACTATGGCTGCTACTGAGAAAAACGTTCTTTCGCCTGTTCAAGTTGGCCCTTATTCTTTGCCTAACCGACTGGTTATGGCTCCCTTAACTCGCAACCGGGCTGAAGCGGGTAATGTACCCGGTAAGATGAATGTAACTTATTATACTCAGCGGGCGGGTGCGGGATTAATAATTACGGAAGCTTCGCAAATTGCTCCTGAAGGCTTGGGTTATCCTCAAACACCGGGGATTTATTCGTCTGAGCAGGTGGAAGGTTGGCGACTGGTGACGGAGGCTGTGCATAGTCACGGGGGTCGCATTTTCATACAATTGTGGCACGTTGGGCGGATTTCGCATCCCGATCTACAGCCGGAGGGAGCTTTGCCGGTAGCGCCAAGCGCGATCGCGCCTGAAGGTGAAGCATCTACTTATTCTGGGCCTAAGCCTTATGTTACGCCTCGCGCTTTGGAAATTGATGAAATTCCTGGGATTGTGGAGCTATATCGCAGTGCTGCCCAAAATGCGATCGCGGCGGGTTTTGATGGGGTAGAAATCCACAGCGCTAATGGCTATTTGCTCGATCAGTTCCTTCAAGATAATGCTAACCATCGTCAAGATGCTTACGGCGGCTCGATCGAGAATCGTAGCCGTTTACTGTTGGAAGTAGTGGAAGCAGTGACGAGTGTTTGGGGTGCCGATCGAGTGGGTGTGCGCTTGTCACCTGGCGGTACTTTTAACGGTATGAACGATTCTAATCCTAAAGCTTTGTTTACTTACGTTGTTAACGCTTTGAACCGTTTTGGGCTGGCTTATTTGCACTTGGTGGAACCGAGAGCTTATGAGGGTGTGGCTGAGGAGAAGGCGAACTTAAACACGGCCTATTTCCGTTCTATTTTCCAGGGAACGATCGTTTCGGCGGGGGGCTATAATCGGGAATTGGCTGATGCTGCGATCGCGAGGGGAGATGCGGATTTGATTGCTTTTGGCAGATGGTATATTTCTAATCCTGATTTAGCGGAACGGTTTGCTTTGAATGTGCCTTTAAATCCTTACGATCGCTCTACTTTCTATGGGGGTGATGAGAAGGGTTACACTGATTATCCTACTCTCCACTTACAGACTGCTCAGTAGTCGGATATAAATATAAGACTTACGCAGGGAGTCCCAGAAACCGGGTTTTTGAGAGAATCTGTGGGTCATAACGAAGTATTTTCGTAAAAAAACCCGGTTTCTTTGGTTGGGTGCGTAAGTCCTGAAATAAATGTAATCATGTCATTGGGAAGCGATGCAATTGCAAGGCGCAAGAGAATTGCTTCGCTTCGCAATGACGGCCAGGGGTTGAAACCCCTGTCTCATAGAGAAAGTCCTCTGAAGAGGACTAAAAACTTTCTGATCTTCAGTCGGTTTTAACCGACTTTCGCTATTAGACGGGGGTTTTAACCCCCGGCGGGTTAAGTATGAGGTGGCAAAATTATTACGAACGGGGACGGAAGAAGCGGGGAATGCTAAAAAATATGATGGCGGATACTATGACCCAGAAGGTTATCCCAATAGACCACCAAATAGCACTAGATAGGGTCATAGTATTATCTTTGTTTTGGGGAGAATATACCTGAGTTGAAACTAAGGTAGCAGTTATCCCACTGGCGGCGAGGCCTGTACTGGCAATAAAGATTGTAGTATTTAAAGCGCGATCGCTCTTTGTTTGCTCAATATCAATAATACCTCTCAAGGTGCTAATTAAATTTTCAATTAAGGTTAAATCTGGATTAAGACTTGCCAAATCGCTCTCTATTTGTTCCTGGTACTTCTCCTCTGCAAAGGCTGCAAATTTTTCCAACAAATCTAGCTTAGTATTGGGTTTTTCCTCTAACTTTTTTAGCCGCTTTTTATAATTTCCTAGATTGCTTTTGATTGTCCGCAATTGAATTTCTAGGCTCTTTAATTGAATAGCATATTCTGACAACAATGGTAAGGCTTTTGTCAAATTTTCTTCTAATTCTTGCAAATCCAAGCCTTGAGATTTAATTTGATTTGGCAGTTGCTTTACGGAATCGATCATCAACTTAACTTCAGCAGATTTTTGCTTAAGGTGTGCTTTCAGGTAGCGACTTTGACAGTAAGCCCATACGACCTTATGCCGATAAGACAACAGGCGTGTCAAGTCAAAATAAATCTTTTGAATTTCAGCTCTATTTTTAACAATTTCGTCAGGAGTTTGACTAGCAGGAAATAAGCAAATAATTAGATGATAATTCTCTTGGCTGAACTCCTCCCACTTTTGCCCCCAATTAGTAGGAACGTGCCAATATTCATATATATTTGCTCCTAGAAGTTGCCCAGGATCTTTAAATTCGGGTAGCTTCCAGCTAGAATTAGGACTTAGTTTTTGATAGCATTCTTGAGCGACGCTGAGAGCATCATGATTATTTGCTAATTGCCCCCATACTAGCCAAGTTTGCCCCATAGTTCCGCGCTTATCGCTATCGAGTTCGGTACTATTTGGGTGATGATTGAGATGAGAAATGATGATTTTTTTATTCTCTTGCAATTGAGCTATAGGCTGCTCAATATTATTTTTTCGTTTACTATTATAATCGGCGTAAGTTCCAGAGCTATCGACTTGCAGAGCATAAGTATCACCTAACTGAGTTGCAAAGTAATAGCCATCTAAACCTGGTTCGTCTTCATCAAATCTCTTGGCATAAAGTTGCACAAATTCGGCTTCCGAGTTTTCTTTTTCCCCTAATTCTTTTAGTTTTTTATCGAGAGAATAGGCGATTTCATATTTAACTAATTGAACTTTTTCTCGATCGGGATTTACAGCAACTAACTCCTGAATCTGCCGATCTATTTCGGGGTCAATTTTCCGCCAAAACTGGCGGCAGTTTAGGGCAATTTCTTGATTTTGCCCTAAACCATCGCGCAAGTCATAGAGGAATAGATTGACAGTGGGATAAATTAACTCGGTCATGCTACTGTCCCGTCATGGGAAATTAAAATATTTCTTGATTGTAGTTCCTCTTGAGCTGTTTTTCTGGGATCGCCAGCCTTTAAGATTGTATCGAGCATTTTACTGAAATCTCCACTATCTTTTTTTTCTAATTGCTCGACAATATTGCTAATTTCTGTTGTCATCCCTTCGCTTTCATTATCTATAATTGGAAAATCTGATTTGCTTCGCTCAACGGCTGGCACTTCTAAGATAGCACGAGCATCTTGGTAAATTTGATCAAAGGCGGGATACTTTTCGGCAAATTGATCTAGTTCATTAATCTGATTGAGATTAATACTAGCGAGGTCAGTTTGCTGCTCGTCAGATAGCGGCTCTTTTAATTGGCTGAGAGCAGTTATCAAGGCTATTTGTGTAATCTGTAAGGCTTCCATATTTGGCAAGATTTATCGGGTGATACCTGTTATTATAAACGGTGCCCAGTAGTAAGGGTGTGCATAAAGTTTCAGATCGGGTGTTTGCTTTCTCGCTCTAAAGAGTGCAGCCCGAATATCGGGGCGGATAGAGGAATCTTTGGGCAACTCTTCCATTATAGCTTGATACCATTCTACTAATTTACCAGCGGTTAAGTCGCGCAGCCAGCGAGCAGCTTCATTCAAGGCTTCTACGTCTGATTTGTCTTGCCGTAGTTGATAGAATTTCATCATTACTAAGCCTGCTGCATCTGATTGTACTGTCCACAGGGTACTGGCGACGCGGGAGACTCCACGACTCAAAAAGGCGCTGACTAAACCGACATATTCAGTGGTAATAGTTTGGTTGCCAGTGATGGCGGTTTCGCAGGCGGAAAGGCTGACTAATTCGCATTGGCTGAGATCCATTTCGAGGATATTCTCAACTCTCAGCCGTTGTTTCCCGGTGAGGCAGAAAGCCGATTTGCTGGGGGTGTGGAAGTTGTAAGAAGCGTGCCCAGTAAAGTGAATAATTGAGTAGTTGTCTAATAGGTGTTTTTCGACTTCCGCTAGGGTTACGGCTCCTCTGGCGAGGCGTTGATTGTTGGGGAAGAATCGGCAAATGTACTCGGACTCAACATTCGCAAATGGCAAATCTAGTAAGTTTTTCTCTTCATATTCGCTTTCGCTTTTTGGGTGTTCAATACTCAGTAACTTAACTTTATTAGCCAGCCCATCTTTTTGCTTTTCAGCTAACCCTAAACCAAGTTTCGCACTAGGCAAATAGCTGATGATGAACTCATCACCAAATAAAGCATGAATGGGAAACCGAAGTAAGTCCCGATGGGGAATTAAAATTAAGTTCTTAATCCCCTTTACTGCCTCTTCTATGGTCGCAATATTGAGAATATTGCCCAACTCTTTGAGGGTTTCTTCCAAGTTATCGCGCCAAGTTTGCGCCCCGCCTTCCTGTTTCTCTCCTTTGCCTTTGGCATATTCTTGATTCCACTTTTTCACCCATTTTTCAAATTCATCTAGGCGAGTTAAAGAATCTATTTCTGACTCGATAACGATAGGTGTAGATTCCCCAGATTTAATGATAAAGGTGTGGAGGGCGTAAGGGCTGAGATGCCAGTAAACGGAGGCTATTGCAGGGTTTAAAAGTTGCTGAATTTCGGTATATTTGGGTGAATACTCATCGCTGAATAGCCAAGATAAGAAAGCATTTTTCCCCTCTTCTGCGGTGTTTATAGCTTTTATTAATTCCCCAGATTGAAGGAGTATATCTACTGTTAACTGTTGAAATTTTTCTAATTGATATTGAAGTATTTTTTTCTGAATTGGCTTTTGGGTTTTAGCAATAAAGCGACGAAATGAATCTGTATGATCTCGTTGTAATTGTTTCACTGTTGCAGTTTTCTCTAAACTTAGGGAGCTGTAGTAGTCTGGCTTAATGGCTAAAGCTTTGTCAAAAGAGTTGATCGCACCTTCAAAATCTTCTAAATGTCCTAGTGCAATACCTCGGTTATACCACGCATCGTGGTAGTCGGGTTTAAATTTAATAGCTTGGTCAAAAGAGGCGAGCGCTTCTTCATATTGCCCTAATTGATCGCAAAGTAGAATACCCCGGTTATTCCAAGCTTGGTAGAAGTCAGATTTAATGGCTAAAGCTTGGTCAAAAGAGGCGAGCGCAGCTTCCAAGTTTCCGAAGTGTGCCAGTGCAATACCTCGGTTATTCCAAACTTTGTGGTCGTCACGTTTAATAACTAACGCTTCGTCAAAACAGGCGATCGCTTCTTCAAATCGCTCTAATTTGAACAGCGCAAAACCTCGGTTATTCCAAGCTTCGTGGAAGTTAGGTTTGAATTTAATGGCTTGCTTATAAGATGCAATCGCTTCTTCAATTCGCCCTAATTCATACAGCACCAAACCTCGGTTATTCCAAGCTTGGTGGCAGCCAGGTTGGAATTTAATAGCTTGGTCAAAACAGGCGATCGCTTCTTCATTTCGCCCTAATTTTTTCAGCGCCCCACCCCGGTTATACCAAGCTACGTCGTCGTCAGGTTTGAATTCAATCGCTTTGTTGTAAGAGGCGATCGCACCTTCTAAATCCCCTCTCTCATATTGCAAATATCCCCGATTAAACCACGCATCAGCATCTTCATTAATCATCTCCTTTTCCCTTTGCGCCGTCTATTTTGTTTAGTATTTGTCGCACTCTGGCAGTCTAATGAATTTGATTATACTATAATCCCATTTTTCATAAAGACTGAGTTTGTTCATCCAACCTCCGAGATTTTACTCGGAAAATAAGTGTTTTATCGATCGGATAATTCACTAATTGCCATACTCCGGTTATGCCAAGCTTCTTGGTAATCCGGTTTAATAACTAAGGCTTTGTCAAAAGACGCGATCGCACCTTCTAAGTCTCCTAACTGTCTCAGGGCAACGCCCCGGTTATTCCAAGCTTCGTGGTAGTCTGGTTTAATAGCTAAAGCCTTGTCAAAAGAGGCGATCGCGTCCTCAAATCGCTCTAAGCTATTCAACGCAATCCCCCTATTTATCCAAGCTTCGTGCTTGTCGATTTTCAATTCAATCGCTCGATCGTAAGAGGCGATCGCGTCTTCAAATCGCCCTAAGTTTTTCAGCGCAATCCCCCGATTATTCCAAGCTTCGTGCTTGTCGATTTTCAATTCAATAGCTTTGTCGTAAGCAGCGATCGCGCCTTCAAATTGCCCTAATTTTCCCAGTGCCATGCCCCGGTTATACCAAGCTTCGTGGTAGTCTGGTTTAATAACTAAAGCTTTGTCGTAAGAAGCGATCGCGCCTTCAAATCGCCCTAATTTTCCCAGTGCCACGCCCCGGTTATACCAAGCTTCGTGGTAGTCTGGTTGAATCGCTAAAGCTTTGTCAAAAGATGCGATCGCGTCTTCAAAATCTCCGAATTTTCCCAGTGCAACGCCCCGGTTATACCAAGCTTCATGGTAGTCTGGTTGAATGGCTAAAGATTTGTCAAAAGAAGCGATCGCTTCTCCCAATCGCCGTAAGCGATACAGCACATTACCTCGGCTATACCAAGCTTGGTACAAGTCAGGCTTAAATTCAATCCCTTTGTCGTAAGCAGCGATCGCTTCCTTATATTGCCCTAATTCATACAGCGCCTCACCCCAATTATACCAAACTTTGTAGAAGTCAGGTTGGATGCCAATGGCTTTCTTGTAAAAGGCGATCGCACCTTCAAAATCCCCTTTTTCATATTGCAAATATCCCCGACTAAACCACTCCTCAGCCTTTTGATTAACCATCTTAATTTCCCTCTGCGTCCTCTGCACCTTTGCCGTTAATTTCTCTTCCCAAACCATCCCCAACAAACACCGCCTCAATCACCTTCCCCCGCCAATCTTCCTCAACAATTGGCAGCGGAAACTTAGCTAAAATCCTCTTACCAAATTCCCCCGCAACTCCTCCCAATTCCCCACCGCGAATTTCACTCAACAATACCAACCGCCGCGCTAATTCCTGATGCGATGTAATAGATGGGTTATCAATTGCTAATAACCTCTCACCAAACTGCCGCAACCAAGCCGCTAACTCCGTCTCCTTAACACCTTTCACCATCAAAAACCCGGCCACATTCCCGCTGCTAGTGCCTCGATCTACCTCTTCTAATAGTTGCATAAAAATCGCCTCATATTCGGCATCAGTCCGGGTGAGACGCGGTGGCGCTACAGGAGTGCGACGGCTGCTATTATCCTGGGGAAATAAGGGAAAAATAATCAGTAGTTGTTGAAATAATCGCTTGATATATTGCCAAATTTTGTTTAGCATTTGTCGCACTCTGACCGTGTAATAACTTTGATTATACTATAATATTAGATCAAAACCATCCCTATTTTAGGTACATAGTTGCGCTTCAGCGCTTAGGGGAGGGTTAGAGCATCGACTACGTACCTTAAGATTGCATCAAAGAATATGGTAAACTCCGAGAGTAACAATCAAAGATATTGATGCCATGACGCGATTTATTCACGATCGCTTTGCCAAAGAATACTTGGCAGAAATGCTGTCACCAATAGGCACTGTTAATATTGGTCGTGATGTCACTTCCGAAGTCCGAGAAATAGATGTTTACTTTACTCCCACCACTGTCACACCAGAATATGTAGAAACATTGGGAATCTTGGGAAAAATGGCAACAGCAACGGCAATTTTTGAGCCATTTCGCAACCCAGTAAGTGTCAGCGAAGTTAACAGTTGCCTCAGCAAATTATGGGATGTCCGAGGAGAATTAGAAAGACAAGCTAGAAGACAAAATACCCGCTGCGAAGAAGCAGAAATGCCCAAACTGTGGATACTCACCCCCACAGCATCAAAAGTATTGTTAGATGGGTTTAATGCCACACCCGACAACGAGAATTGGATGCAGGGAATTTATTTTTTAGGGGAATATTTGCGAACCGCCATAGTCGCGATCCACGCCTTGCCAGAAACTCCCCAGACGCTATGGTTGAGAATTTTGGGTAGAGATGGAGTACAACAGCGAGCGATCGCACAGTTGAGCAGCCTCGCATTGGATGACCCGATGCGAATTAATGCGCTAGAATTATTATATCGGTTACAATCGAACTTAGTAACCGATAGCGAACAGCAATTAGACACAGAAGATCGGGAGTTAATTATGGCGATCGCACCACTTTTTCAAGAACAATTGCAACTTGCCAAACAGCAAGGTATCGAACAAGGTATTGAACAAGGTATCGAACAAGGGATCGAACAAGGTAGACAAGAACAACAACGCTTAATTTTAGCAAATTTTCTGCGAGAAAGATTTGGAGAATTGCCCCCGGAAATAGCAGCACTTCTCTCTCCAGTATCTACTATACCTGTGGCGGAATTTACTCGGCTGTTACTGGAAATATCCATGCTAACAATAGATGAAGTAGGACTGCAACAGGCAGTAAGACTCTTAACAGAAAATGGAGAAAGGTAGAGGTATATCTGCTAATGACAGTTTATTTCTTTTTTCCTAATTTCCACTCTTCCCATTATATTTCATAACTACGCACGTCTCGCCAGAAACCGGGTTTCTTTGTAGATTTCTAGTTTCCAAATGAAGATTTTTCTGAGAAACCCGGTTTCTTTGCATCAGCTCAGATCCTTATACTCTTAATACTACTTCAAAATCAAATAATATAACTCCCCAGTAGCATTAATTAACCCCGCCCTATCCCCCGCTAAATCTCCAGTCCCCATAAAAACATCCACTCTCCCAGGCCCTTTAATCGCTCCTCCAGTATCCTGATCTAACACATATCTACTAACATCAACTTGTTCTAATTTACCCTCTTGATTTTGATAGGGAATCCGAGTATTAATCAAGGCTAAAGCACCATGAGGCATCAAAGATTTATCCGTAGCAATCGAACGTTCAGGAGTCACTGGCACGCCTAAACTACCCGTCGCCGGCGCACCGTTTGTTTCCCTAAAAAATACAAAACTTTCATTTCGGGGCAAATACTTATTCATATCCGCAGGAAATTGTTGAAAATATTGAGTAAGCCTAATTAAAGTCAACTCTTCTAAAGTAAATTTTCCATCTTTAACTAATTCTCTGCCCACGCCAGTATAAGGGCGATCGGTTTTGCTAGCATAACCAACAGTCATCACATTACCATCAGTTAATTGCAACCTGGCAGAACCTTGAACGTGAACTAAAAAAGCTTGAAAGCGATCGCGCAACCAAACTAATTCTAACCCCCGCAATTGCGTTGCGCCCAAACCATCCGCCCCTTCTAACTGCAACCGCGTCGGGTGCGGTTTCGGCCAAGAGGCTAAATTAGGAGGTAAGCGATAAAGGGGATAGCGATATTCCGCCGTCGGTTCCCGCGAAGCGCGGTAAATTGGCTCAAAATAGCCCGTAAAACCTACAGTTCCCTTACCATCTTTGCCGACAGCTTGATAAAATACAAATTCTCGCTTGACAGATGCTTGCAATTGTGCTGGAGAATTAGAACTAACAACTAATTGGCGAAAACGTTGCAAAGAAAGGCGAACGCGATCGCGCGTAATACCTGCGATCGCATACTTCTGATAAGCAGCAGCAGCCTTGGGCGATTGCAAATAGGCTAAACTGTAATCAATCGCAGTTAGAAGCGATCGCTTATCTCCCGGTTTACCCGCCTCGCCCCAAATTTGACCATCTAAACCTAAAATATCCGACCCGCTAACAACATCCAAGCGATCGGGAGTCATCCGTTGTAGCGGCGGGACATTAGCAACAACCGCCAAAGATAAAGCAATAGGAAACAGACAGCCACAAGCGAACAGGCGGCCCAGAGAGAATATAGAATAAGGCATAAGTATAGCAACCGCTTTCAGCGGTTAGGGGCTAGGGGCTACGATGCTCAGGGCTAGGGAAAGAAGGGAAAGAAGGGAATAGAATAAGCGAGTTTCAGGAACTCAGAATGTATTAACCGACGAAAGCGGTTGCTGTAGTATTCGACCTAAGTTAGAGAGGTTTTGCCTTATTCGTCTACGTCTGAAAAATCAGGCCTAGAACTATAAACAGGTTCCACACGAATAGCCATCACGCTACCGGGGCGAACCACCATATACTCATTTTCCCGATTTTTCATCGGGACATTAACAAATTCTTTAGAGTCAAATTTGGGTACAATCACCCCGCTGTACCACTTCTGAAAATCTTGCAGCGTACCGAAACGCACCTCTTGCTGGTGGCCGCCTTCTAGCATCAGGTGTACGACAAATTCATTAGGAGTTCTGGGCATACAGATTTTAGATTTAGAATTTAGAATGATTTTACATCTTAACCCTCAAACTCCATCAAAATATGCTGGATAGCTTACTAAGCCGCTAACATCTGTCAAAGCGCCGGGATAAAGTTCCGCCACCATAAACACCTCATCGGGTAATTCCAAGGAAGGAGTCAAACCAAATTGACTCGCCCTCTGAAACCCAAAAGGCTGATAATATTCGGGTTCACCTACAACCACAACAATACCGTGACCCAACTCGCGACATTTTGATAAACCAAATTCTACTAACTGGCTACCAATGCCTTGTCTTTGGCGTTGTGGGGCGACTGCTAGGGGGGCGAGGGCGAGGGCCCCAAACGTGCGATCGCGCCCTTCAATAGCGAGACTGGTAAACAGAATATGCGCGATCGCTTCCCCATCCTCCCGCGCCACCAGCGACAATTCGGGGATAAAATTGGGGTACTTGCGGATGACCTCGACGAGCTCCGCCTCACCGATCCCGCCGAAAGCCGCTATCAGCAAAGCGCGAATCGCAGGTACATCCTTATCTGTTTCAGCAGCAAAAGATAACATAAGTAGTCCGACAAAAATAAAGCGAATAGGCGGGGCGAATTCTATTCGCCCTGTCCCCTTCCCTTCTTCCCTTCTTCCCCTAGTCCCTAGCCCCTAGCCCCTAGCCCCTTCTTCCCCCCTAGTCCCTAGCCCCTAGCCCCTAGCCCCTTCTTCCACAATGGTGCAAGTTTGTATTACATAACACGGTTTTGACACTAGGGCTTAAAATAGTTTGGACTTAGCGTGAATCCTGTCCAACTAACGATACTAACCTATGCCCCGCCGCCAAGACTTAAAAAAAATACTGCTGATTGGTTCTGGCCCTATCGTCATAGGCCAAGCGTGCGAGTTCGACTATTCGGGCACGCAAGCTTGCAAAGCCTTGCGAGAAGAAGGGTTTCAAGTGGTGCTAGTGAACTCCAATCCTGCGACCATTATGACCGATCCAGAAACCGCCGAACGCACCTACATCGAACCCTTAACCCCAGAAATCCTTGAGAAAATCATCGCTAAAGAACGACCTCAAGCCATTTTACCAACAATGGGCGGTCAAACAGCACTCAATTTAGCAGTTGCCGTTGCTAAAAATGGCGTTTTGGAAAAATACGGCGTTGAATTAATTGGTGCGAAATTGCCAGCAATTGAAATGGCAGAAGATCGGTTGCTATTTAAAGAAGCAATGGCGCGAATTGGCGTTCCCGTTTGTCCTTCGGGAATTGCTTGTAATCTCGATGAAGCCAGGGCGATCGGTCACGAAATCGGCAGTTTCCCCTTAATTATCCGTCCGGCTTTCACAATGGGCGGCACAGGTGGCGGCATTTCTTATAATCAAGAAGAATTTGAAGAAATGGCCCAAGGCGGCATCGATGCTAGCCCCGTTTCGCAAATTTTGATCGAACAATCTTTAATTGGCTGGAAGGAATACGAACTAGAAGTAATGCGAGATTTAGCAGATAATGTAGTCATTATCTGTTCCATCGAAAACCTCGATCCGATGGGCATTCACACCGGAGATTCGATTACCGTCGCCCCGGCCCAAACCCTCACGGACAAAGAATATCAACGCCTTCGCGATGCCTCAATTAAAATTATCCGCGAAATTGGCGTAGAAACTGGCGGGTCTAACATTCAATTTGCTGTTAATCCCGTTAACGGCGAATTTATTGTGATTGAAATGAACCCCCGCGTTAGCCGTTCCTCTGCTTTAGCCTCAAAAGCAACGGGCTTTCCTATTGCTAAAATGGCCGCTAAATTAGCAGTAGGTTACAGTCTAGATGAAATCCCGAACGACATCACCAAGAAAACACCCGCATCCTTTGAACCGACAATTGATTATGTGGTGACAAAAATCCCCCGCTTTGCCTTTGAAAAGTTCCCCGGTTCTGAACCAACATTGACTACACAAATGAAGTCAGTCGGGGAAGTAATGGCAATTGGGCGGACGTTTTGCGAATCTTTCCAAAAGGCATTACGGGGATTAGAAACTGGTCGCGCTGGTTGGGGTTGCGACAAACAAGAAAAGTTACCTTCCCTAGAACAAATTCGCGCCGGATTGCGGACACCAAACCCAGAAAGAATCTTTACCGTCCGCCACGCAATGATGATGGGGATGACAGTAGAAGAAATCTACGAACTTACAGGAATTGACCATTGGTTTCTGGATAAATTTGTGCAGTTACTCGAAACAGAGAAGTTCCTGAAACGCACGCCACTACAGCAGTTGACTAAAGACTTAATGTTTGAAATCAAGCAATTAGGATTTAGCGATCGCCAAATTGCCTACGCCCAAAAAACCACAGAAGATGAAGTCCGAACTTACCGCAAAAAGTTAGGCGTAATTCCGATTTACAAAACAGTTGATACCTGCGCGGCTGAGTTTGAAGCCTTCACTCCTTATTACTATTCTACCTACGAATTAGGCGCGGCAATCTGGGAATTAGGCGACGAACAAAAGCAAATTTCTGCTGCTGCTCAAAGTTTAACTCCAGAGTCAGAAGTTTTGCCTTCTGAGAAGCGAAAGGTGATGATTTTAGGCGGCGGGCCAAACCGGATCGGACAGGGGATTGAGTTTGACTATTGTTGTTGTCATGCTTCCTTTTCTTTGGGTGATGATGGGTTTGAAACCATCATGGTTAACTCCAACCCAGAGACAGTTTCGACGGACTACGATACTAGCGATCGCCTTTATTTTGAACCTTTGACTAAAGAAGATGTTCTCAACATCATCGAAGCCGAAGATCCAGAGGGAGTTATTATTCAGTTTGGCGGACAAACACCGCTAAAACTAGCAGTTCCTCTGCAAAAAGCTCTCACTAACCATCCTTCAGTCAAGACAAAAATTTGGGGGACTTCCCCTGATTCTATCGACACTGCGGAAGACAGAGAACGATTTGAGAAAATTCTGCGGGAGTTGAACATTCAACAGGCGGCTAACGGTATGGCCCGCAGTTTTGAGGATGCTTTAATAGTAGCTCAACGCATTGGCTATCCGGTGGTAGTGCGACCGAGTTATGTATTAGGCGGACGGGCAATGGAAATCGTCTATTCTGATGTAGAATTAGAACGGTATATGATGTTTGCCGTCCATGTCGAACCAGATCACCCGATTTTGATTGACAAGTTTTTAGAGAATGCGATCGAGGTAGATGTAGACGCGATCGCAGATACTTCTGGTAATGTCGTCATTGGCGGGATTATGGAACATATTGAAGAAGCGGGTATTCACTCAGGGGACTCCGCTTGTTCGATTCCTACGCAAACACTTTCACTAGCAGCTTTAGCAACAATTCGCGGTTGGACTGTTGAACTCGCAAAAGCTCTGAAAGTGATCGGATTAATGAATATCCAATTTGCTGTTCAAGGCGAACAAGTTTACATCATCGAAGCTAATCCCCGCGCTTCTCGGACAGTACCCTTTGTATCGAAAGCAATTGGAGTACCGCTAGCCAAAATTGCCTCGCGAGTGATGTCTGGTAAAACTTTGGTAGATTTAGGATTTACTAAAGAAATTATCCCAGTTCACGTTGCAGTAAAAGAGGCGGTTTTACCCTTTGCTAAGTTCCCCGGAACTGATACTCTGTTAGGGCCCGAAATGCGCTCTACAGGCGAAGTAATGGGTATTGACACAGATTTTGGCAAAGCCTTTGCAAAAGCTCAATTAGGCGCAGGACAGGTTTTGCCACTATCGGGAACAGTATTTGTATCGATGCGCGATCGCGATAAAATTGCAGTGGTTCCAGTTGTCAAAGAGTTCTTAGAATTGGGTTTCAATGTAGTAGCAACGGAAGGAACCCGCAAAGTTTTGCGAGAACAGGGTGTAAAGGTAGGTTTAGAGTTGAAACTTCACGAAGGCCGGCCAAATTTGTTGGATTCAATTAAAAATGAGAAAATCCAACTAATTATTACTACTCCTTCCGGTGAAGAATCGCGGGCCGATGGGATTTTCATTCGCCGTACTGCTTTGGCTTATAAAATCCCGATCATTACCACAATTGCTGGTGCAAAAGCGACTGCGGCCGCCATTCGTTCGCTGAAGTCTCACTCGCTAGATGTGAAAGCAATTCAGGATTATTCGTTTTAAGTTGTTAGTGGTTCGTGGTTAGTTGTTAGTTGTTAGTTGTTGTTTGTTCGTTGTTAGCCAAAATATCCCGGCGATTGAAATCGCGGCTACACAAACAAAGTCCGCCTACGCGGACTAATTAGGTTGACAGATTTTTGTAAAAAGTCTAACGAACAACTAATACCAAATCTGGCTTAAATATCTCTTGATTTCTTAGTCCGCGCAGGCGGACTTCGTTTGTGTAGTAGCGGTTTCAACCGCCAATTAATGCCAATTAATCAAGGTGGTAGTAAACCAGGATTTGGTACAACAACTAACCACTAACAACGAACAACTAACTATTCCTGATGAGAATCTAAAAGACCGCTGGATAGCATGAGTCTTGGCCAAATTAATAGGAAAAATCCCATCCATATTAATAGAGGTATAGAGACAATAACTGTTATCCAGACGGTTTTGAACACAAACCAACTCCCAGAAATTAGAGTAATACCTGTTAACAAAATTGACCAAGGCTGACACCACCAAGGCTTATAGTCCCAAGCACTAACAGACTTTTTTTCTGATTCTTTCATAATTAACCTTAGATTGATTTGCGTACATTTGCGGTAAAAAAATTAGGACTTATGCAAAGAAACCGGGTTTCTCTGAAAAATCAAAGATTCGACTAGATATCTATGAAGAAACCCGGTTTCTGACCTCAACGCGCGTAAGTCCTGAAAATATTAACCACCTCTTAATTGCTCAACAAAATCTCCATGTTCTGTACTCGCTAAACCCTGCTGCAATACAGCCAAAACCTCAGCTAAATTCCCCTCTAACATTGCTGATACTGCTAACCACAAACCAGGAAAAACCTGACTCCTAATTATTCCGGTGGCATCCGGTTCTAAAAGTATATACTCACCTTCATTTAGTTGAAACCAATCAATTCTATTATTATAAATCTTCCAGACCAAATACTCCTGTACTCCATTACGGCGATACATTCTTAACTTATCATGGGAATCATAAGATGCAGTGCTAGCCGATATTTCCACAACTAATTCAGGAGCACCCTCTACATAGCCATCCTCACTAATAGATGAATTGCCACCTGATGCTATTCGTAATAGTGCATCTGGCTGTGGTTCATTCTCCAAATCTAGGCGAGTAGTGGCATTATCACCTAGCCTCACTCCGGGAGTAGCACTACGATAAACCCATAGCCAGCCGATTATATTGCTGTGTGGTTCTGCGTGTGGCTCAAAACGAACTGGCGAACTCATGTAAACTACTCCCTCAATTAATTCAGCTTTTTTTAGTTCTGGCATAGCATGATAACGCCGCTCAAATTCAGGCCGAGTCAAGCGATCGCCATTTTCTAAAGGTGGCACTTCAATTGATGTTTTGCCGGAGTTTTGATTCGTGGGAATCTGTAAAGGTGATGGCATATAAATAACTCCAATTTAAAATCTAATAATCACAAATTATGACCGCAACTCGAACAAAAGCGATCGCTTTCTCCCACACCCGCGCCGCATTGCGGACAAAAACGCTTCCCAGAAACTCCCTGCGTCCCCATCTGCATTGACATATTACCCATCTGCATCTGCATGGGGTTCATCTTCATCGGTGTCATCGGCTTCATGGGTTCCATTGGTTTCATCGGTGTCATCGGCCGCATAGTATTATCATTAGGCCCCGCTTCCATAGTCACCTGCACAAGTGCGATCGCTTCCGCCTCACTCAACTCTGGCATCGCACTTAAAACACTCATCCCATTACCTTGTACCATCACAAATTGCGGCCCTGACTGCGATTCTAGCCGCAAAACTATCCCCGATGCAGTGCTAAATGCCGTTGGCGGTATCACCCACCTACCAGTCTGAAAACTACTGCTTGCTTGTTGCTGTTGGCTGGGGCCGCTACTCGATAAGGTAATGACAGTCTGCATTCCCGGATTTTCAATGTAAAGCTTTTGACCTCTACCCAGGTCGCATAAATAAGCCATGATTTTAAGGTCTGATTGTTTAATTAATATTGTAGGCGATCGCGCATTACCTGCGAAGCCCATTTATGTATATTATCAATTTAGAGAAAAGCGATTAATTACTTCAAATTAGGGTTTGCAGATATCAGTAGTTTATGCTACAAAAACCTGCAAAACCCCAAAAGTGGGATCGCTAGTACAACAGAAAAGTAATTAGGATAAATACCATGCGCTTTGATTCTTACGATCCGGGTGACTTCTATGATGAACTCTTTGCAGCTATTGGACAACCCCGCCCGGAAGCTACTCTTTTAATAGAAAGAATTCACTCTCTAACTGAAGGGGAACTCCAACGGCGACAGCAGGCCGCACAAAATGCCTTAGTGAAGTTGGGAGCAACTTTCAATGTTTATGGTAACAATAAAGGGACAGAGCAAATTTTCCCGTTTGATGTAATTCCCCGCATTGTTTCAGCCTCCGAATGGAGTTCGATAGAACAAGGACTTAAGCAGAGAATTCACGCCCTAAATCTATTTCTAACAGATATTTACGGCGAACAGAAAATTATCAAAGATGGCATCATTCCCGCCGATTTAATCGAGTCGGCTACAGGTTATCTCAAACCTTGCATCGGATTAAAGCCACCAGGCGGAATTTGGTGTCATATTACAGGCACAGATTTAGTGCGCGATAAAGATGGGAAATGGTACGTCCTTGAAGATAATATGCGCTGTCCTTCCGGCATTTCCTACGTTTTGGAAAACCGCCGCGTCATGAAAAGCACTTTTCCCCAAGTGTTCGCCAGATTGGGCATTCAACCTGTTGATGATTATCCCAGTCATTTGTTAGAAACTCTCCTAAATTTAGCACCGTCAAATCTGCAAAATCCTACAGTTGTAGTGCTAACTCCCGGCATTTACAACTCTGCTTATTTTGAGCATTCATTTCTAGCGCAACAGATGGGAGTTGAGTTAGTTGAAGGTCGAGATTTAGTAGTAGCTGACGGTTACGTGCAAATGCGAACTACTAAAGGTTTGCAGCGAGTAGATGTGATTTATCGCCGCATTGATGATGACTTTATTGACCCTCTAACTTTTCGTTCAGATTCGAGGTTGGGAGTGCCGGGATTAATGGAAGTTTATCGTAACGGCCGCGTTGCTCTTGCTAATGCTTTGGGTACGGGAGTTGCAGATGATAAGGTGATCTATGCTTATGTTCCGCAAATAATTAAGTATTACTTGGGAGAGGAACAAATGTTGTCAAATGTCCCAACTTATGTTTGTTGGGAAGAGGAGCAATTAGAATATGTGGTGGCTAATCTCGATAAGCTTGTAGTGAAAGCAGCAAATGAATCTGGCGGCTATGGGATGTTAGTAGGGACGCATTCTACTGCTGAACAAAGGGAAGATTTTGCTCATAGGATTCGGGAAAATCCCCGCAATTATATTGCACAACCGACTCTTTGTTTATCGCGAGTTCCTACTATTATTGGCGAGGATTTTGAAGGGTGTCACGTAGATTTGCGGCCTTATATTCTCTATGGTCAAGATATTTATGTGCATCCAGGTGGCTTAACTCGTGTGGCTTTGAAGCGCGGATCGCTTGTGGTAAACTCTTCTCAGGGTGGTGGGAGTAAGGATACTTGGGTTTTGTGTCAGTAGCTTTTGTCCTAGTTCCCAGTTGCGGCTGGGAACGCAGACGATCGCTCTTACTTTGACCTTTGATATATCCCCAACGGTACAAGTGTTTTAAAATGAGAATTGCTGAGAAGGTAATGTCATTGCTGACAATTCCTATAGCCGAAGGAAGAACGAAAAGGAACAAGACTTATAAAGTAGCTTTTTAGTCATTTGTATTAGGAAGACGACTCCACTCATTCCAAGATCCGTCGTAATTCCGAACCTTCGGATAGCCTAATAAATACTTCAAAACAAACCATGTATACCCCGAACGCCCGCCGATCGCACAATAGGGAAACACTTCTTTCTCAGACTCGATTCCCTTGCTGCTGTAAAGAGCCTGCAACTCGTTAAACGATTTGAAAGTTCCATCCCGATTTAGAGTGAGGATATGTTCGATATGCACCGCACTTGGAATATGTCCAGCACGTTCGGTTTCTTTGGGTGGTTGATTGAAGAACCATTCGCCACTGTACTCTTGAGAGGTACGAACATCTAACAAAACGCGATCCGATCGCCCAATCGATGCCTGAACTTCCTCATATAACACTCGTAAGCTAGCATCAGGTGTTTTTGCCAAATATTTAACTGCTGGAAACGCCGATAATTCTGTTGCCAGTGAACGATTTTCTGACTTCCACTTTTGATATCCACCATTGAGAACTCCCACATTCTCATGTCCAAATACTTTCAACAGCCAGAATAACCAACCACCTGTACCGGGATAGCTACCATAAGCTATTACCGTTGTATCGTTAGTAATGCCCGATCGCGACATCAATTTCTCGAAGGATTTCGCATCTAAATTTATTCTCCCATCTGGAAGAAGTAAGTCTGTAAAAATATTCCAGAACACAGCCCCAGGAATGTGAGCATTTTTATATGGCTCTGGACTCATATCTACTTCGATTATACGAAGATTCGGATCGTTGAGATGATTTGACAACCACTGGGTATCGACTAAAACTTCAGGATGAGCATACTGGGACATGACTTTTCTCCAAGAATCAAATTAAAGATCGAGTTATATTCAAAGTGTGCTTATTCTTCGTCAACGCTGGGTTTTATGATTTGCCACACGCGATGAACTAAACTCGTAGAAGCAGAAAACAATGCGAATCCAATTAGGGGGTGAAGTATTCCTAAAGGCAGGGTAAATTTCAGGTGAATTGTGAGAAATTGCAACCCTAGTAACACTGGCAGACTTACCGCGAGGCTGCGAACTTTAGGAGGAAATGGAATCCAGTATGCCCCTACCAACAGAATTAGTGACAGCCCACTGTACCCTCGTACCAGCCAAACATGGATATTCCACCACTCAGAGTTATAAAAATATGCCAGTCCAACCGTCAGCACTTGAGCAATCAAGCAGATGTTGAATAATACTGCGAAGATGTAAAAAAATATTTGATTCTGGCGTTGAGATGCTTGTAGGCTATCAGAGCTAGAGTTTATAATCATGCCAAAAGTATCCTTTAAAGTGAATTAGTAGAGAATTTGTCTCGACTAAAGTTAAGATAGAATGTGCGATATAACTGTGCCTAGACCTCGATCGGGTACACTTTGCTCTTTTATGGCTGACTTGCAATCTTTATTTCAAATTCTCACTCAAGCGAAAGACGAACAGGAATTACGATCGCGCATTTGTGCAGAAGTGAGCGAGTATTTTACTGCTAAACGTTCGGGATTATTTTTCTTCGACGCGCCAAAGAGGAGAATTCGCGATCGCAATCTTCAAAACCTGATGGAATTGGCGTTATCGACCGAGCACAATCCCGTTTTGCGCTACTTGGTGGAGCGACACACCCCCGTTCACGAAGCTTTGGTGGTATCCCCTAAAGCATGGCAATTGATTTGCCCACGCGCCGATCACTGGCACGTTATGACGGGCCCAATCGTGAACCAAGGACAATTAGTGGGTGCGGTTGGCTTTACTCGCGATCGCAGTATGGGTTCATTCGATACGCAAAATTTGATGGATTTGAGTGCGCTTTGTCTCCACCTTTCAACTTGGGTGGCAAGGGTGCGATCGCCACACCAACTCTTGCACACAAATCGCCTAACATCTCGTGAACTACAAATTGCTGAACTGGTTGCCCAAGGGTTAACGAATGCAGAAATTGGCGAACGACTTTGGATTACCGAAAATTCCGTGAAGCAAGCTTTAAAGCGGATGTTTCGTAAGCTTGAAGTTTCGTCTCGTGCTCAAATGGTTGCTCAACTTTCTACAAATCAAAAATTTTTTCCCCCAGACATTAAAGCTGCTAATTTGTAATTTTTAAGCTCATGTTTGTAGTTGAGAGCGTAGTTAAATATCTATCTATGACAGGACGAATTCTGTTCTCTCTAAAAAATCTGGCTCTTCCGTACTTACGGTGCTAGCAATATTAGGAAATTGTCAAATAACTCGCCACGCGATCGCACCATCATATACTACAATCGTAGTATAGCAGAACACCTGCGTCTGTTTATAAGCGAACTTAACAGATAAACCTACTTAGCGCGATCGCACAGAGCAACCAATGGATAGAATTACCGTAGAATCCAGATTAATATTACTAGCTTTAGTAGGAAGTCAAGCCTATGGGACTTCTACACCACAGTCTGATTTTGACTACAAAGGCGTATTTATCGCTCCCAAAGAATACTACCTGGGATTTAAAACTTTCGAGCAGAAAGATACAGGCTGGGATGTAGAACCAGGAACGGGTTTGTATCCCATGCTCGATACCGTCAAAGACTGTACAATCTACGAACTCAGAAAGTTTTTATCCTTAGTTGGTAACAACAATCCTAACATTTTAGAAACCATTTGGATGGATAGAGAATTTTACGCCTATCTGTCTCCGGCGGGTGAAAAGTTAATTTCTTATCGCTCCGCTTTCTTGTCTCAAAAAGTTAGAACATCTTTTGCTGGCTACGCTTACGCTCAAATCAAACGGGTGGAAAATCATCGAAAATGGTTGCTAAATCCTCCGCCGAGAAAACCTGTCCCTCAAGATTTTGGACTAGATGACGAGAATTATAAGCCATTAAATAAGACAGAAATTAACGCTTTTCTGGAATTTCTGTATATGCTAGTTCGCGACTGCATCGAATTTCTAGAACCGTCAGAAGAATTGAGAAATTTGCTGCTTGAAAAAATTGACTATAAAGGTATCCTCAAACAGCGACCAATTCCAGAGGAATTACTGCCACAAGTTCAACAATATACGAGAGCTACAAATGATTTTATTAGGTTACTGCACATCTCTCAAGCTTATCGTCAGGCTCTCGGTGAATGGGAAGCTTATAAAAAGTGGAATGTGGAAAGAAATGTAGATAGAAAAGCTTTAGAGAGTAAATGTGGTTATGATTCAAAACATACCTCTCATTGCATTCGTTTGTTGCGGATGGGGATAGAAATCCTGAGAGATGGCGAACTGAATGTTAATCGCAAAAAAGTAGGAGATAGCGGATATTTGCTTTCTATCAGAAATGGAGATGTTACTTATGAAGAAGTGAAAGAAATCGCTAGCTCACTTTTTGAAGAAATCAAAACCATCAAATCTTCTCTACCAGAAAATGTGGATAAAGAATTTCTTAACGAAGTTTGCGTTGAGTTGGTAGAAATGGCTGGTTTTAAGTAGAAGGAAGAAGGAAGAAGGAAGAAGGAAGGGGTAACTTACTAATTCTTTATGATTGTTTTTCCTTCTTTCTGGATTTTTATCCTTCATTTAATTGCTTAAAAGAACCTTCAGACTTAACTTGTTTGTGCAAACTAATTTGGTCGCCGACTTGATAGCCTGAATAAAAGCCAGATTCGCTGCTAATTTGAGAACCAGAACGAACTTTAACTTTTACACCCTGTTGTTCTAAATAGTTGGTAATATCTTGCTGATTTTTCTCAAACATCGATCTGACTACAATAGCTGGAGTCGCTGGTGCATCTCCTGAACCAGGAATTCCTGAATTTTCTATTTCTTCTTTTTGGATTAATAGTCTTTGGCTTAACCGCGTCGCACACCCCACTCGAAAAGCATTTAGATAAGCCAATCCCCGACCATTTCCTTTGCGATATTTAGCACGCCGTTCAATGGCTTGAGCTAAGTATTCATAAAGGTATTGACACGCTGCGATATTAGTAGGTGTTCCTACTAAAAACATATAGCCGGTATAACTATTTCGCATTGCTTCGCAGCTATTGGCTTCAGCAATCCCGGAGAGTAATGTCATTTTCCAAGTGACATAACGAGGCGTTGTTTCGACAGAGTTTTGAATGATTTTTTCTTGCTCTGAAGTACCTAAGTCAGCTAAGCTGAGATTGTATTGTGCTAATAGTAGAGAGGCTTTTTCTGCTGCGGCTGTCGCTTCGTTCTCGTTAGAAGAAGTTGCGAGAGACAATAGTTTTTTAATTTTATCAAGCGTATTTTTGTCGGTCATTTTGCTAATGGCTAATGGCTAATTGCTAATGGCTAATGGCTAATTGCTAATGGCTAATGGCTAATTGCTAATGGCTAATGGCTAATTGCTAATGGCTAATTCAGGACTTATACCAAATCCGGGTTAGTCATCCCCTTTATTACCAATAATCCGTCATTGCTTCGCTTCGCTCGCAATGACAATAAAGGGGGTAGTAAAGCCGGATTTGGTATTACACACCCAACCAAAGAAACCGGGGTTTTTGACGAAGATACTTCATTTATACCACAGACGATCTCAAAAACCCGGTTTCTGGAGCCATGAGCAGTTAACAGTTAACAGTTAACAGTTAACAATTAACAATTTATTCATCAATAGACCATCCATCCTTAACGGAATCTTCCTCAATAATTCTTTTCGGACGCATCACTAGAATAACTTTTGCTAAAAGCTTGATATCGGGAGATTCTTCAAACCACTGTAATTCTAAATTGCCGTTGCTATCTGTGAGAAAATAACTATCAGCATCCCACTGCCTTTGAGCGCGGTCGGCGATAATTAATACTTCTTCAGGTTGGCCTTGTAAGGGTGTGGGAAAGCGATCGCTATTTGCCAAAAGAGCGACGGGATCTTCTGCTTTCCTAATCACTTGCCAACCAGGGACGGTTATCCAAGCGCCAGTACCGGAAAATTTGATCAGTTGAAAGGGCCCTGTTTCCTCCGTTAGGGGAACTGCTTGCCAGTCTGTAGTGGCGATCGGCATTTGACCTGCAACAGGTACGATCCGAGGTAAATCTTCCTCTTCTTCGACGCGATACACTGGCAATCGGGGGGCGGTACGCTTCGGAACTACGGTAAAATCAGTGAGTAGTTGTTCGATTTGTTGACGCGCAGTGGGACTTGCTGCTAATTTTAAACCGCGTGCGATCAGGCGCGATCGCTCTTGCAGATCGCTCTTCTCCCTCGCCAATTTCCAACACTGGTAAGCAACTGCGTCTCCCGCAGCATGGGTAAATCCCGCTGGCTGCCGAATGCGCGAAAATTCCTTGACAGCTTTGGCGATTTCGTGCGCGTCGTCAGCATCCAGGTTGTGAGATAGTACCAAGGTAGCAGCAGCAACTCGTTCGTTTTGGGTGAGAATCCGAAACTCGTACAAAACATCGCTACCCTTGCGCCAAAAGTGCGATCGCACTTCCTCAGTGGCATCTGCATTTACTAAACTGGTATAAACTTGAGCGGCAACGCTGACCTGATTTTGCTGCACCGGCTCAAAACCCGTCTGTTCAAAAATCTGATTAGAACTGTAGCCCGCTTTGAGCAATGTCGCGCAAGCCTGTCCCCATTCTACCCAACTGCCCTCCTTGCGGCGGAGCGATCGCACTAAATTTTCCACATCCACAGCATTGCTAGAAGATTGAGGGCCCGAATTCGGTAAGTCTTGAGGTGTTTGAGTCATAATCGAATTACAAATTCAGCGATAAGTAGTTGTTATTGTGCAAACGTACAATCTGAGAAAGCCTCCCTTAATGACTGGGAAACAACAATTCAGAAGTTGCACTCCCTGCTTTAGTTGGCAGGCGATCGCGTCAACCAGACAATCAAGTTTATACCCAAATTCTGTTAGGGACGCTCAGAGGACAAAAGCTGAAAGCTGACTTCTCAGTTGCAGTAGAGCTTAGGTTTGATACCATGTCACTATTGTTGCAAAATAAATGCTCACCCAAATCCGCTGAGGCGAGTTGATTGTATTCTTATGGATAATGCCCTTCCAGAGCTAGATAGCATTAAACGCCAGCTCATGAGCCTAAATCGACCCAAAAAGCCTAAGATGCTGGTGGTAGACGATGAACCAGATAATCTCGATCTCCTCTACCGAACTTTCCGGCGAGATTTTAACGTACTAAAAGCTGAGAGCGGAATTCGCGCCTTGGAAGTCCTTGGCGATGAAGGTGAAGTAGCCGTCATCATCTCCGATCAACGTATGCCGGAGATGAAGGGAACGGAGTTTTTGAGCAAAACTGTACCTCAGTTCCCAAACACAGTACGGATTATCCTCACTGGTTTTACGGATATTGAAGACCTGGTAGACGCAATTAACTCTGGACAGGTATATAAATATATTACTAAGCCCTGGGACCCGAACGAACTCAAAGTTGTAGTGCAGCGGGCCGCAGAGACTTATGAATTGCTGAAGCAACGGACGGAAGAACTGCGCCGGGCCCAAATCCAAACGCAATTACTGGCAACTGTCATGCAGACTGCTCAGGACTCTCCTAGTTTGGAAGCCAGTTTAGAGCCAATTGCTGCGGCCTTCAGCGATAATTTTTTAGCCGATGCCTGCATTTTACAACTCGTGGAGGGAAATACTTTAACAGGGGCAGTCGGCACTCACAGCGCAGGCGGAAAGGTGGACAATTGGCTGGCAAGTGACCCTTTGGTGAAGGAAGCGATCGCTACTCAGACGATTCAATGTTCGCTTAATGTCTCAGCGGATGCAACAATGACTGATATTGCCCACTACCAGGCATCAGGAATTCAAGCACATCTCGCTGTTCCCATCGCCTATCGCGGGGAAACGATCGCTTTAATGTCCCTCCAGTGGAAGCAACCCAGCACCCTTCGCCCTGACGAACTGATGACGCTTCACTTGGCAGCTCAACAAGTTGCTCTAGTTCTAACTACTTTGAAGTGTTCTTAAGCGAGGATATCTCAGGTAGATAATGTCTTGAATTGTAAGGGGTGGCGATCGCATAATTAGGGTTAAAAGGCTTTTGGGATTTCAAAATCCCGAAAGCTCATTAGATGAGTAAGAAAATATCTATGTATGTCATTGGGAGTGAAACGAAGCAATCGCAGGGGTGATGATAACTTTACATTTTGTTATGCAGCAAGGTTTATTTGCGTCTACCTACTTAAATCTACCACTTTCCCCACTTCTGCAAATTTTATTCACCAGAATTATCTTGCTGATTCCTTTGATTTAACAGGATATCGAGCATCCGCATTGTCTCCCTTCTCAAACCATCAATATTAGTTTGTTGTCGGTCTATTCTTTCCTCTATTTGAATCATCCTTTCTTGCTGTTGAGCGATCGTCACTTGCTGTTGAGCGATCAGTTGTAATATTTGCTGCCGTTCTTCTCTGGCCTCTGCTGCCGTATTTGCTAATGCTTGAATCACGCGAGCATTGCTATTGGCTATATTCGCTGTTTCCTCTACCTGATTAGCGAGTCTATCTAGTCTGTCATCATCCCAGCGTTCTGTTGCCATAGATTTTTTTGGCTCTGTTTTTCTATTATCTCATAAAACGCGATCGCCTTCAATAAATATCAATCTGTAGATACTGTATTGACTTGTCAAGACAGTATCTACAATCCTAATCGAATTGGCAGTTCTATCAATCAATTCTTAGGCTTAGAAATTGGCTTTTCTAACAACTCTACTGGGGGTTGGAGATTGACAATTTCAATGTCTAAACCTAAAGGTAGTGGTGGAAGTTTTGGCGTACTAATTTCTAAATCCCCTGTTCCACTTGCTAAGCGAGATGTGAGAATTTTAGGCATTGCCGGCACTTTTTCTGCTGTTTCCAAAGTTTTCACCATTTGAGCCAAAGCAAACTCTAATTGCTGGCCTGGATCGATCGCTACCCAACCTTGATTTGTCATCGCCCGTAGTTCAAAGTGTAAGTGAGGGCCTGTAGACATCCCCGTACTGCCAACTCGACCAATTACTTCTCCTTGCTGCACCCATTCACCCGGTTTAACAAATAGTTCGGAAAGGTGAGCGTAGAGAGTTTCTTGGGACTGTTTATTATGGTCGAGAACGACGGCCAGGCCGTAACCTCCTAACCAATCTGCGATCGCAACTTGACCCGCATAAGCCGCCAAAACTGGGGTTCCCATCGGCGCACCCAAGTCTGTACCCGTGTGAAACCTGCCTGAACCGAGGACTGGATGAGTCCTCCAGCCAAAAATCGAGGTAATTTCAGCGGGGATAGACAGGGGAAACATCATCCGCAGATTGCCATTTCCAGGCAATGCAGGCGGCCGAGGTGTCTGATTGTAATAAGCAAAACCAGAATCGCTCATACTGCTGACAGTAATCGGGCCGACTTGGATAGACCCAATGCTGGCAACTGTCGCCCCTCCGTTTGAGGAGTATCCCGACTCAGAGGCATATTCCGACCTGGGGGCATATCCAGCCCCAGAGGAACCTCCCTGGGCGTAAGATGTTCCTGCCTGTTGCTGGCCATTTTCCCAGGCTTTACGACCTGTAGGGGCGGCGATATTTTCAGCGTAGGGGTTCCCCGCGTTCGCATCTGCCGTCTGCTGCTGTGGCGCAGGGGGAGCGCACAAGGCTCCCGCAATTTCTTGTCCCGTTCCTACAACAGCGTCGCAACCAGTTGAGCGTTCGGAAAATTGAACTGCTGTCGGTGCTTCGTAGGTGTTAGTCGCACCCACACTGTAGTCAGTGGGATCGATGTAGGCATTATTGGGGCTGGCTGGGGCCTCAGCATTATATTCTGGAGTGCTCGGCGCTTCTACGGTTGGCGGAGCAATTTCTGGTTCTGGCAAATACGGCTCTGGGGCGGCCGCTGCGGGGGCTTCTGGAATGTACTCTGGTTCTGGGGCGTATTCGGGGGTTTCTGGAATGTACTCTGGTTCTGGGGCGTATTCGGGGGCGGCCGCAGAGGGTTCTGGTGCGTAAGTTTCTGGTTCAACTGCGGCTGGTTCCGGGAGGCTAGGAGGGGCTTCGGAGGCTTCTGGGGCAGCTATTTCTACTTGCGGAGCCTCGGTTTGGGCCCAAACCATACCTTTACTGAGCATTCCTAGACTAGCAATACAACCGATGCCTAAGAGTAGGGAACGTTGAGATAATAGCCGCAATCGAGCGCGATCGCTAATAGGGGTCATTTTTTCTTGTTTGGCTGTTGCCAGGGATTTTAGTTTTTTATCTGAGTAAACTGGTTTCACGATCTTTATCACAACTCAATATCGGGCTTGTGGCATGGGGGGGTGAGGGCTGCAAAGAAACCGATAACTCATCCTTTAAATCCGTTGGGAATTTTGTTGTTGTTCTATAGCCCAGAATGATTGTAACGGGCTTGAGGCAAATTTCGCCTTTGGACTCTGTTACAGCTTCAGTTTTTGTGTTTGGTAAGGGGATTTTTTGAGTAAAATCGCACTTGCAGTCCGTCTGTGGCGTTGACGGGGACGATCGCTCGTTTGTGTCCGTCTAATTTTAGCGGATGCCGGATGTTAGTCTGGAGTTTTAGGCGATCGCTTGTTTAAGGCTGAGTTATGTTCGCAGTTGCCCGAAGTAGGCGATCGCATTCCAGCCAGCAACTAATTGTAATGGCAATAATTTCCCTAGAGGCCAAAAGATGGGAAAAACCCGGTTTCTTTGATTCGGCGGGTGGCTAGAAACCGGGTTTTTACGATATACTTCTCCGAGGCTTATAGATGGGGAAAAACCCAGTTTCTTTAATTCGGCATTGCGGACAAATGGACGATCGCGCTCGATCTAAACTTTACTTGAAAATGTGCGATCGCTCTTTGGGAACGTCCTTCTCCTTCTCAGGTAATATTCACCAAAATCGATCTCTGTCGCGTGGTAGAGTTTATAAAGTTATTAAATTTTGTAAAATCAACTTAATTTCCTACCCTCAGAGCGTCAACTATGGAAACGTATGATGTCATTATCATCGGAGCAGGTCACAACGGGCTAACCTGTGCAGCTTACCTCCTCAAAGCAGGATATAGCGTCCTCCTACTCGAAAAACGCTCTGTCCCTGGAGGGGCCGCCACCACCGAGGCCGCAATTCCAGAACTGCCAGATTTTAAATTTAACCTCTGTGCAATCGACCATGAATTTATCCATTTAGGGCCTGTTATCGAAGAATTAGAACTGGGGAAATATGGATTAGAATATCTATTTTGCGATCCAGTTGTCTTTTGCCCAAACCCAGACGGAAAATACTTCTTAGCCCATAAATCAGTTGAAAGAACCTGTGCAGAAATAGCTCGCTATAGCCCTCGCGATGCTCAGAAATACGCCGAATATACCGACTTTTGGCAGCGGGCCCTCGGTGCAATGATTCCGATGTTCAATGCACCACCCAAATCCATCATTGATATCGCCGGGAACTACAACATTAAAAAACTTAAAGACTTGTTTTCAGTCATCGGTTCCCCAGACAAAACCTTTGATTTTATCCGTACCATGCTCAACAGCGCTGAGGACATTCTCAACGAGTGGTTTGATTCGGAATTCCTCAAAGCGCCCCTAGCAAGACTCGCCTCAGAACTCGGTGCACCTCCCTCTCAAAAAACCATTGCTGTCGGTGCAATTATGATGGCAATGCGGCACAATCCTGGTATGGCCAGACCGCGAGGAGGCACGGGTTCATTAGTAAAAGCATTGGTTAATTTAGTACACAGTTATGCAGGTAAAATCCTCACTGACCAGCACGTTGAAAAAATCTTGGTTGATGATGGCCGCGCTGTAGGAGTTCGAGTTGCCGGAGGCGTAGAATATCGAGCTACAAAAGGTGTTATTTCTAATATAGATGCTAAACGCTTGTTTTTGCACTTAATAGATGACAGGGATGTTGATAGTGCCGATCGCAACTTGCGGGAACGCCTAGAGCGCAAAATTGTTAACAACAATGAGACTATTCTTAAGATAGATTTAGCTCTCAGCGAAGCGCCCCGGTTTGAAAAGTACAACCATCAAGATGAATATATGATCGGTTCAGTATTAATTGCTGATTCCGTGAAGCACGTCGAAATTGCTCACAGCGAGCCTAGTATTGGCAGAATTCCTGACTCTGACCCCTCTATGTATGTGGTAGTGCCGACCATGCTAGACCCGTCGATGGCTCCCCCCGGTAAACATACTGTCTGGATTGAGTTTTTTGCTCCTTATCAGATCGAAAATGCTGAAGGCACTGGTTTGCACGGAACTGGTTGGACGGATGAATTAAAACACAAAGTAGCCGATCGCTGCATTGATAAATTAGCAGAATATGCGCCCAATATCAAGAATGCAATTATCGGTCGCCGCGTGGAAAGTCCGGCAGAATTGGGAGAACGTTTGGGGGCATTGAAGGGTAATTATTACCATGTAGATATGACTCTGGATCAAATGATCTTTTTCCGCCCTTTACCGGAGTTAGCGAATTACAAAACACCGATTGAAGGTTTGTATTTAACGGGTGCTGGTACGCATCCAGGCGGCTCGATTTCGGGGATGCCGGGACGCAATTGCGCTCGTATTTTTATGCACGCGCAGCAACCAATCGCGCAGACTTTGGCAGATGCAGCTAACTCCCTGAAATCTACGGCAAAGTCTGTATTTGGGGGAGCCTCCGATTTGTAAAAGACCTCACCCCTAGCCCCCGAACTACCTCTCCCTAACCCTCTCCTGAGAGGAGAGGGAAAAGGAATAAATTTGCTATAGTTCGGGGGAGTAATTAATACTATTAAACTCACAGAGATTTAATAGTAACAATCCTGCTCCCCTCTCCTTGCAGTCTAGAGGTTAGGGGAGATCCCTTTTTTGATTTTCATCTTTTAACCTCTACCATATTAAAATACTCAGTCTTTGTAGGGATGAAAAAGCTGACCAAAATTTGAGAAACTTAAGCTTGCCGTTACCCATTTTTGAGCAATGACAGACCGGGTTTTGATTATTGGAGGCCGGGGGCGAATTGGCACCAGCGTGGCTAAAGATTTAGTCGCCCATACTCAGGCGCAAATTACCCTGACTGGACGCGATACAGGGGGAATAGCTGCTAATACATCCACGCCGAAGCAGGCGGAGTATTTGCCATTAAATTTAGCGGATAAGCAAGCTTTACGAAAAGCTGTTGCTGCTTCCAACCTCGTCATCCACACGGCGGGGCCTTTTCACCACCGCGATGCTTCGGTACTCAAAACTTGTATTGATGAAGGCGTTAACTATCTCGATGTCAGCGACAGTCGCAGCTTCACTCGCAGGGCTTTAGAATGCCGCGATGCTGCTAAAAATGCTGGGATTACAGCTATTATTAATACGGGGATTTTTCCCGGAGTTTCTAATAGCATGGTACGCCGAGATGTAGAACAGTTGGATAAGGCAGAACGCATTCACTTGAGTTATGTTGTCGGAGGTTCGGGCGGGGCTGGGGTGACAGTAATGCGAACTACATTTTTAGGGTTGCAAACGCCTTTTGAGGTGTGGTTAGATGGCAAGTGGCAAACTGTTAAACCCTATAGCGATCGCGAAACAGTTGAATTTCCCCAACCCTACAGCAAAACAGGTGTTTACTGGTTTGATATGCCCGAATCTATTACTTTACCTGAATCTTTCCCAGTTAAAACTGTAATTACCAAATTTGGTACTAATCCTGATCTTTACAATTATCTTACCTGGTTTGTCGCTAACTATTGGCCGGATAGCTGGCTGAAGAATCATAAGGTCATCGAATTTTTGTCCTACGTTAGCTACGGTATGACCAGTTTTAGCAATCAGTTTAGCGGTATTGGGGTAGCAGTGCGTTCCGAAGTAACTGGCATTAAAAATGGTAAGGAAGCTAAAGTTTGCTCGACGGTAGTACATGAAAATGCCGCAGATGCTACTGGTATAGGTACGGGTACAATTGCCCAATTGATATTAGATGGCAAACTGACTTATCCAGGAGTTTGGCCTGTAGAACAGGCCCTTCCGACTGATTTGTTTGAACAATCTATGGAAAGTCGGGGTCTTAAAATTGAGCAAGAATTGCTGTGAGGTCATTTTATTTTCAATATCCTACATAGGAGTAATTGGTAATTGGTAATTGGGATACACAGATTTTACAGATTCCTCTGATTTCACAGACTAAATAATCATGACTCTAACTAATCCGTGTAATCCATGTAATCGGTAAAATCCGTGTTCATAATTAGGTAATGGCTAATGGCTAATTGGAAATACTCTTTTGTGCGGTTTTTCAAAGTCTTTAATCTACCTAAAGATAGAAGCAGTGAAGGTGGATTTACATATAGACTACTTATAGTCCTATAAATCTAGTGCTTCCCTCCGATGGGAGGATGGTATTAGCTCAAATAGGGCGCTCTTAACTTAGATTTCTGTGCTTGGGTACAGGGAAATGTTAACTAATACAAATGGTAAAAAACTAGGAGGAGGAATTTACATGAAGAGAATTTTATCAACACTGGGACAGGTATTCGGCAAAAGCATTTTGGCGGTTTGCTTGATGAGTTTAATCAGTTTAACAGGTATAATCATATTGCCGGGTCAGCCTGCTTATGCCATAGTAGACATAAGTAGTAACCAGACGAAAACAGGTTCTACAATCGAGGGTTTTTCTAAAGATAATAAGGCGGTTGTAAATCGAGATCAAGCTTACGAAGAAGCAGTGAAAGCAACCGAAAAACCTAAAGTAGGGATAGAGAAGGTTTACGAACAGGATTTACACGCTTACCAAGAAGAAAATCCTCCAGAAAACATACTAGAAAAAGCGGAAGAAGCAATTGATAAACTGACTGCTGAGCCGCGCTAGTAAGGATTGCTGCTTCTGGTAATTTCACGAGCTTACTAGAAAAAGCCGAAGAATTTAATGTTTGATAAACTGATAGAGAAGCAATAAATTAAATATCTTTCGGTCGCAGTATCGAGTTTAAATCGCTAGCTTAAACCAACCTTAAATTAGTAAAATTTAAGGTTGGTTTTTGATTTATATTCCTAAGAGCGTAGAGCTAATTCATCCTTGAGGAAGATGATGCGCTCGCCTTTCAAAAAGTAGATTAGAGACAAAGTAATTCTACTGAGAAAAAAGGAAAAAATATCATGGCAGATATCAAACAGAATACTAATGAATCTGATGCAAACTTAGATCCCATTTCTGGAGAGCCAGGAGCTCATCCAGTGGGGACGGGTATTGGTGCGGCGGGTGCAGGAGCGGCTGGTGCTGCGATCGGTGGCGCGATCGGCGGGCCTGTGGGAGCAGTAGTGGGTGCTACTGTGGGCGCAGTTGCTGGGGGTTTGGTCGGTAAGGGTGCGGCTGAATCGGTTAATCCAACGGAAGAAGAGGCTTACTGGGAACAGAATTACAACACCCGGCCTTATGCAGAGGTAGACACGGACTATGAATACTATAGACCGGCTTATCGCACGGGATATGAGGGATACAGCCGCTACAGGAGTACGGGCAAGAGCTTTGATGAGATGGAGGGGGATTTACAGAGAGATTACGAAAAAAATCGCGGTAAGTCAAATTTGGGCTGGGAAAAGGCGAAATACGCAGCCCGCGATGCGTGGAATAAGGTAGAGCGCAAAGTTCCAGGCGATATTGACAGAGACGGACGCTAAATGCGATCGCGCTGAGTTCCCCAATTCCCCTTAAAAACAGGGCGGTTTCATTCTCCCCCGAAAAATTGTTTGACCTCTCCCCCAACCCCTCAACCGCATAGAGAGGGGAAGAAAAGGGAGGGGCTTTAAGTTTTTCACCTTTTTTAGGTAAAACTTGCGTAAGTCCTGACTAAATATCTTCCTTTGGATCGATCTAAAATTAAGCTAATTAGTATTAAGATCCAGCTCAAATTAAGAGAGTAAATTGTGGAAGCTATTCTGGAAAGAGCTTGGGAACTCAAGCAAAATTTAATAGACTTTGTGCTAGACGCAGAGGGAGAGTTAGCGGTAGCTTTAGAAGCCTATATAGCGGCGGGTTCGGCGCGCGATCGCTATGACATCGCCCAGCAAAATCAGTTAGTGGACAGTTTTCTCGTCGAAGGTAGAGTCGGAGAGCAAACTCCTCTGGATCTATTTATCGCTCAGGCAGAGTTAGAAGAGAGCGATCGCCAATTATTAGACAACTGGCGGCGCAGCTTTATCGGCTTATTTGAAATTAGCCAAATTTTACCCGATGGCTTCGAGTTAATTAACTGGCTAACGGCAAAACACTACACCGTTAAAGTCAATAGTTCTGAAACGCTCAAAGATACGGCAAAACTAAAAGTAGGGGAAATTTTGCTGGTTCGGATTGCCCCCGTGAGCGATAGTTACTGGATGTTTTCTGGCCCTCATATTTTAATGGGAAAATTGGGTAAACCTAAACTAGCTGTCGCTATTGGTAACTTCAAGCAGAATCATAAAAATGCTCTTTATAGCGATGCTCCAGAATTGTTAGAACAGGCGTGGCAGTCAGTCGAACAGTATCACCAAGATTTTACGGATTTTTTTGGTAGCGATGAAGTCAATCTTTCGGGATATCACCTCAATAAAAAGATTGCTGAATTTCAAGAAGTAATTACCAAAAAACGCCTAGCTGAAGCTGGCATTGACAATTCCAAATCTCTGGACGAAATAGCAACAGAATCGGGAGTTGATGCTACAGAACTCAGGGCCGCAGCCACAGAAATGGGTGCTGATGCCGATACAGTCGATCGAATGTTAGGCAAGCCAGACTCGAAAATGGTGATGCCCAAAATTGACTTGCCTGATACTCTTAAAAAAGCCGAACAGGTAACGGCTATTTCTCATCCTCGTTGGGGTCAGATGTTTTTACCTACCTACACTCAAGTCACAGCTCTGTTAAAAACCGAAGACTGGCAAAGCTTACCTAATGCTAATAAGTTAGTTCGCTATTACTTGGAAGATGCGACGATTAATGCTTTCATCTGGCAGCGTTTAGCCCAAACTTACCCAACTCAACTAGAAAAAGTTTTGCAAACAGTATTAGAGCGGCCAGATTTTAATTTGGAGCGCGATTTAGAGCAACTTTTACAAACATACAATAAACCGTTAGAGCCGGAACTGCCAGAAATTGCCAGCGTTCCCCTGCACTTGCATAATTTATTTCAAGAGGCTATGGCTGAAGTTAATAAGTCCAAGTCTAAGTCAGGGGATAAAAAGAAAGGTGCTAAAGGCTTTAAATCCTCTTAGTTCTCCTTGATTTAACTGTGATGTCGCTCAGGTAGAAATGGGCGGTACAAATCCACACTGGTAGTTGAAAATTGGGATCGAAAAACACAGTTTCGGGAACTGGGACTAAGAGCTGATCTGTGTGGACGCGCCAACCATCATAGCCGGGAAAACTTTTCCAGGCAGTCATGCCGATCGCGTGACATCGATCGCCCATCAATGCCTCTGCTAAGTCTACGATTCCGGGTCGATCGAGGTAGGAAAGCCAGAGGCGATCGCGATTGAAAACGCACTTGAAACGATCGTTAAGTTCGCTCCAACTACTGCCATCTAAACCGAAGGGTTGGAGGCGATCGATCGCTGCGCGGGCTGCCGTTACTTCCTCAGCGTTGAGTACGTTGGGGATCGGTACATAACCGTCCTCGTGCATCGCCTCGATCGCGATCGGGATATCGTTGAGCGCTAACGTCTTCTGCCTATGGGTGAAAGATTCGCTCACCGCCGCTACGTTCATGGTTTCAATTTAGTTGAAGAACAAGAGCTTTCCTATCTACAGCCTACGCGATCGCCAGGCAAAAATCCAGCCTGGTGCTGTGGGAAATGCTCTGAACCGCTGAGTTTGACTATGTTCGCTCGTAAGACTGAACTTTTTCTGTCTATACTCACTTAAAATTATTGCTATGAGGGAATAGTAAGTTATAACAAAATAGGAGCCTTGCCAGGAGAAGCCTCAAGCAAGCTGTTTGCAGTCTGCCACAGCTAACCCCTACAGAGCTACTATTAGATCAATCAAATTAAAATGAGCTAAGACGCTATGGTAACTCGCGGCTTTTTATCTTCAGGCAAAACTAAAAAATCTAAAGTGATGCCAACTTCCAGGTTCACAAGTGATTTTTCGGAGGCTACTAAAAGTGAATTCAGAATAAAATTAAACAGTTTGCAGCCTACTGTTTCAGAAGCGCAGGAAATCATCTACCAGTTTTTTATCGATCTGGTTCGAGACAGTTCTCCAGATGTGGTGCTGGCAGAATTTAAGCATTTATTTATTGAGCCTGTCCCCTCAGCTAATACCGAGGCAATTTGGGCGCTCAAGATCGTGATCGAATCGCAAAATGAGGCCGAGTTCAAAAATTTATTCAAGCGTTGTTGCTATATTATCCTCAATAACTGGGTAGGACGGCGCAATTACCAAATAACTCAAGACTTAATTCAACTGGTTTCAAATTGGCAAAACCACCACCTTCCCTCAGACAATCACTTCCAACAAATGAGAGCTTGGCTGGCAAGTTTTGTCAACAGTCAAGACTACCAAGAAATCAAGCTATTTGTTTCTAGATATGACGAGAATTGCGTTCAAACTAACTGGACTGAGCGCTACACATCTTTTTTGCTCGCTCCTCAGTATGTAGATGAAAAAAACCCCATAGAACAGCGCCAAGCAGCTCAAAAATTCTCCAAGCAACTCAAAGAGAAATTTAAGTTTGAACTGGCACTTTATACCGCCCACGCTCAAGCTGGTGATTTTAAAGATTCTGCTTTTGAAAATCCTACAGTTTTAGGAGATGAAGTTCTACTTTTAATTAAAAATATTGTAGCTAGGCGGGGCTTGTTGAGCTATGCCAGCTTAGCCAAAACTTTTCTCGCCCAAATCAAAAACATTAACTATAAGGAGTTCAAAAAAAGTTTATTAATATATTTGTTTCATTCCACTGAAAAAGAGACTCCCTTAGTTAAAACGCTGAAAACTTTGATACTTAAGAAAGTAGATAATCTTTATGAAACTTATGATGCTGAAACAATTAACAACTCTCTAATTTTGATGACTTGCAACAAAGTCATCAAGATTTTAACGCTGGAAAAAGTAGGTAGCCCTTCCCCAGTATTTACATTGTTAGTATCTCAAAATAATCCTTTAACTTTGGCAGTTATGCTGCTCAAGCTGGTTTTGATCTCCCCTAATTCTAGGACACATTTAGAAGTTTGTATTGCCCTGTTAATTGGTCATTATCAAAAGAAGGCACCCGATAAATGTCAGGGGTTTATTAAGTTCTTAGAAATCTGCAAAATCGCCCTAACTATTTATGCGGAAAACGTTCAGTATAACTTAGTTAAGATGTCAGCAAACGATCGAACTAATCCAGAAGTTGTAGATCTAGATAGCTATCGAGTTTTTTCTCTGCATAAAACTCCTCCCAAAAAAGAATAAACTTAGTTCAATTGTCAGGTGGGCGATCGCCTCTCTCAAAAATTAAAAATGTAAAATTAAAAATTAAAAATTTAATTAATTTCGTTTTTGATTTTTAACTTTTAATTTTTAATTGGATTTAGCTATGAGTTACAGGCGATTGGCAGCGATCGCCCACCCTACGTTTAATTATGTCCGATCGCTTAGAGAAGCTAGGGCGTGTTTTCAAACAACCATCAAGAGAATGCAGGCGATCGCGATCGTGGCTGTATAATTTGCTGCAAGCTTTTCCCCTCAGGTAGCAATATTATTAGGATTTACACAGGTCGTCCCAGAAACCGGGTTTTTGAGACGACCTGTGGGTCAAAACGAAGTATTTTCGTCAAAAAACCCGGTTTCTTTGGTTGGATGCGTAAGTTCTAAATCTGCCTTCTGCCTCCTGCCTTCTGCCTTCTGCCTCATGCCTCCTGCCTCCTGCCTCCTGCCTCCTACCTCCTGCCTCCTGCCTCCTGCCTCCTCTCTCCTGCCTCCAAGAGTTCATTAGCGATCGCTACTTACGCTCACCTATTGTTAAGATACAAGGGGTTTAAAAACACGCCCTAGACCAGCTACAAAGCTAACCACTTTTTGGGAATTAACAGGATGTCTACTTCTGCATCAACCAATTTGCAATACTCGATTTCACAATCTCCATCGGGATCGATTGTCTTCATTGACTCCAGCTTAGATGACTGGCAAACTTTAGCCGCAGGCGTACCTGACGGTGTAGAGTGTATCAGCATCGATCCCCACAAAAATGGTATTGAACAAATCACTTCAGAATTGCAAAAATATGCTTCTGTTGGCGGAAGTATTGACGCAGTTCACATTATTTCTCACGGTAGTCCTGGCAAGTTGCAGCTAGGTTCTACTGTTCTAGCTAGTGACAATTTAGAACAATATACTAGCCAATTCCAAAAGTGGCACAGCGCCCTATCCGCTCAAGCAGATGTTATGCTTTATGGCTGCGATGTTGCCGCAGGTGAAGGCATTGACTTCGTACAGAAATTAAGTCAATTAACTGGTGCTGATGTTGCCGCATCTACTAATACAACAGGTAGCAATGGCGACTGGAATTTAGAGTTTGTTAAAGGTGAAATTGAATCGTCTTTAGCTGTGAAACCAGAGGTATTGGCAGGTTATAAAGGTGCTTTAGCCACTCTTACTGTTAGCAATAATAATGATAGCGGTGCGGGTTCCTTGAGGGCGGCAATTGCATCGGCTACCTCTGGAGATACGATTGTATTTGCCCCCAGTTTAGCTAATCAGACAATTGTGCTTACCAGCGGTCAACTGGTTATTGACAAAAACTTGACTATTGACGGTGCTGCTGCTACGAATTTAACAATTAGTGGCAATAACGCCTCTCGTGTTATGGATGTAGGCGGCGTTACTTTTACTGTTAAAAATCTAATTATTGCCAATGGTAAGCTTACGGGTAGTGACGAAACTACAGGTGCAGGTGCAGGGATTCGTGGCGGCAACAGCAGCAATTTAACAGTAGATAATTGCCAATTTAAAAATAATATTGCGGGCTTTGCTGGAGGAATTTATACTGGATTCAAAAGTACCAATACTGTGACCAACAGTATTTTTGAGGGCAACGACGGCACATCGGCTAATAAAGAACAAGGTGCAGGCGCGATCGCAACTAAAAGCGGCAGTTCTCTCACAGTACAAGGCTCTACTTTTAGTAACAATAAAGGAATTAACGGCGGAGCAATCAATAATCTTTTAAGTAATCTAACAGTAGAAAACTCAACTTTTCTCAATAACGATACGACGGCTGGCAGTGGTACAAATACCAATGGTTATGGTGGTGCAATTTACACCGATGGGGCGAGTGAAATTACCGATGACTCTATGGGCGGCACGATTACTATTCGCAACAGTCGCTTTGAAGGGAATAAAGGAAAAGGGCAAGGGGGGGCAATGTTTCTGTTTGCCTATCCCCCCGATAAGGTGGCAATTGAAGGCAGTATTATTGTAAATAATCAGGTACAAAAAGGCTCTGGAAATGATGCTTTGGGTGGGGGAGTACGGATTGGTAACGGTGCTTATACTATCAGCAAAACTACTTTTGCTAACAATGTAGCTGAGGCTCAGGGCGGTGGTTTATGGGTAGGAGAAGAATCTCCCGGTACGATTACTAATACTACATTTTTTGGGAATCAAGCAGTAGATGCAGGAAATAGTGCTAGTGGTTTAGGCGGCGGGTTATTTTTCGCGACTACTAGCAATCAGAAGATTATAAATACAACGATTGCTGGGAACAAAGCGGGCAGCGAAGGCGGGGGAATTGTTGGCAGCACTAATGTCACGTTAACTAATACAATAGTTGCCAACAATACGGGAAATAATGAGTTTAATAACAAGCAAAATGCCTCGGATGGAAAAGGGTTTTCTCAGAATCCAGCACCTTACTTTACTGATGGTGGTGGTAACTTACAGTGGCCGGCAATTACCAATAATTTCAATAATGGCAATATTACAGCTAATGTCTTGCAAGCTGACCCAAAACTGGGCCCATTGCAAGAAAATGGTGGCGGTTTGCAGACGGTGGCATTGCTAACAGGAAGTGCGGCAATTGATGCAGGTAAAAATGCAGATGCGCCTGCTACGGATCAGCGTGGTGCAACTCGGCCTCAAGATGGTGATAGTAATGGGAGTGCGATCGCAGATATCGGCGCTTACGAGTTTTCCCTCACCCCAGTCCCCACGCCAACGCCAACGCCTACACCTACACCAACGCCTACACCTACACCTACACCCACGCCTACAGCAACGCCAACGCCTACACCTACACCCACACCCACAACAACACCTACACCTACGCCAACGCCTACACCAGTTAGTGACAGTTGCCTTTGCGATCGCTTCCCTCTACCCCGTACCAGCAGCATCGTTACTCCCAACACCCCCGATAACGCCGTTAGTGCCACTAACTCTAATGATTTACTGATGGGTAGTACAGCTAACGATGCGATCGATGGACTGGGTGGGAACGACACAATTTACGGCATGGAAAATGATGACAACCTCAGTGGCAGCAGCGGCAGCGACGAACTATTTGGCAACACAGGAAATGATTACATAGACGGCGGTACAGAGCAGGATACCATTTATGGAGGCAAAGATGGCGATGCTATCATTGGCGGCAATGGCAATGATTTGCTGCGGGGAGATAGTGACAACGATACTATTTTTGGTGGCAGCGATAGCGATAGCATTTTCGGCGGTAAAGACAACGATCTATTATTAGGTGAAAATGGAAACGATACCATCTACGGCAACTTAGGAACTGATAGCATTCTCGGCGGAGATGGCAACGATTTAATCTTTGGTAATGAAGATGCAGATTTAATCCTTGGCGACATTGACAACGATACAATCTATGGAGGAAAAGAGAATGATACCCTCTGCGGCGGTGACGGTAACGACCTATTATTGGGTAATAATAACGACGATCTAGTTGATGGTTGTATTGGAGATGATACGATCTATGGCGGCAAGGAAAATGACAGCTTGACTGGTGGTAGTGGCAACGACTTTCTCAGTGGAGATCTAGGTAATGACACTCTCATTGGTGGTTCTGGTAACGATGTATTTCTGTTAGTAGTAGGTCAGGGAAGCGACACAATTTTAGATTTTCAACAAGGTCAAGATTCAATCGGGTTATCTGGGGGGTTAACATTTGGAGAACTCGCGATCGCCTCTAACAATAATGTGACTTCGATCGCTATTGCCAGTAGCGGTCAAATTTTAGCTACTCTCAACGGAGTGGCGGCGGGTGCGTTGACCATTGGAGATTTTAAGACTGTCATAATTTAATCGAACTGACGATCGTAAGTTCAAGGACAATTTCTCAAAATGCGGAACTCAGAGACTATATTTTCCGTCATGGTTAATGTGCTCTGCTATCGACCTGATTTTATAGCAACCGCCAAAGTATTTAGGAGGTTATTATAGCAACTGCTATGGTAACTCTTGACAATTTATTGTTTTTAGAACTTACGCAGGGAGTCCCAGAAACCGGGTTTTTTGAGAGCATCTGTGAGTCATAACGAAGTATTTTCGTAAAAAACCCGGTTTCTTTGCTTGGGTGCGTAAGTCCTATCCTAATTATCTTGCGGTTGCTATATAGCAACCTTCTTGGCAGTTAGGACGTTCTGAATTCATAAAACAATTGATTCTCTATCCCTTCTTCCCCTTCTTTCCCTAGTCCCTAGCCCCTAACCGCTGAAAGCGGTTGTCATAATTGTTGAAGTCATTACTTTTATTGCATCTACATTCTCTCCAAGATACCTAAATTCTTCTTAATTCTTCGTTTTTCTTCTTCTATATTATTCCAGATGTGTATCTACAAGTAAACACTTTTCTGGGTTAACAGGATGTCCATTTCATCTGTATCAATCAATTCGCAATCTCCAAGTCAAAATCTCCAATCTCAATCGATTATCTTCATTGATTCCAGCTTAGATAACTGGGAATCTCTAGCAGCAGCAGTTCCTAATGGGATTGAGTACATTATTATCGATAGCAACAAAGATGGCATTGAACAAATTACCACAGAACTACAAAAATATGCTGCTATTCATGGAAGTATTGATGCAGTTCATATTATTTCTCATGGTAGTTCCGGTAGTTTACAACTAGGAAATACTTCTCTTAGTTCAGATACTTTAGAGCAGTATAAAAACCAATTGCAAAAATGGCAAAGCATACTATCTGAAAAAGCAGATATTATGCTTTACGGCTGCGATGTTGCCGCAGGCGAAGGGGCTAATTTTATTGAGCAATTGAGCAAATTAACTGGAGCTGATATTGCGGCATCCACCGATAAAACCGGGGAAGGGAGCAACTGGAACTTAGAGTTTTCCCAAGGTCAAATTGAAGCTAATTTAAGCTTAAATCCTGAGATAACAGCCAGTTATAAAGGCGTTTTGGCAGCTAATGAGGTTAGCAATAACAATGATAGCGGGATTGGTTCTTTAAGAGCTGCGATCGCCTCGGCTGTCGCAGGTGATACGATTACTTTCGATCCCAGCCTTGCCAACCAAACGATTACCCTGAGTACAGGTCAACTTATAGTTGATAAAAACTTAATTCTTGATGGTGCTGCTGCTGCCAATTTAACCATCAGTGGTAATAATGCCTCGCGGGTAATACAAACAGCAAGCAGCACAAATGTCACCATCAAAAATCTAATTATTGCTAATGGGAATGTCAGCAGTAATTCTAATGACGAAGCTACTGGTTCCGGTGGGGGAATTCAAACTGGAAGCAATAGCACTTTAAGAGTAGAAAATTCTCAAATTAATAACAACATTGCTGGGTATGGCGGTGGTGGAATTTATACTGGTTTTCGCAGTACAACTACTATCATCAACAGTAAATTTGATGGCAATGATGGATCGCTAGGAAAACAAGAACGAGGTGGAGGTGCGATCGCAACTAAAAGTGCAGGTTCTCTGACAGTACAAGGCTCTACTTTTACTAAAAATAAAGGTAGTAATGGCGGTGCAATTAATAGTCTTTTAGGCACTTTAACAGTAGAAAACTCAACTTTCATCAATAACGATACAACCGCTGGCAGTGGTGTAAATACTAATGGTTATGGCGGTGCAATTTACACTGATGGAGCCAATGCTTCTGGGCCAGATTTTCAGCATGGGCCTGTGGGTGGGACAATTACTATTAGCAACAGTCGGTTTGAAGGAAATAAAGGAAAAGGACAAGGGGGGGCGATGTTTCTGTTTGCCTATCCCCCCGATAAGGTGGCGATTGCAGGCAGCATAATTATCAACAACGAGGCGATCAAAGGTTCTGGAAACGATGCTTTTGGTGGCGGAGTACGGATTGGCAATGGTGCTTATACGATCGCTAATACTACATTTGCTAACAATATAGCTGAGGCTCAGGGTGGTGGTTTATGGGTAGGCGAAGAATCTCCAGGTACGATTACTAATAGTACCTTTTTTGGAAATCAAGCCGTAGCTTCATCTAGTAATACCAGTGGTTTAGGTGGCGGATTATTTTTCGCGACTACTAGCAATCAGAAGATTGTAAATACAACGATTGCTGGGAATAAAGCTGGCGGCGAAGGCGGAGGGATTGTTGGCAGCACGAATATCACGCTGACTAATACAATAGTTGCCAATAATACGGCGAATAATGAGTTTAAGAATAAGCAAAATGCCTCGGATGGAAAAGGGTTCTCCGAGAATCCATCGCCTTATTTTACTGATGGTGGCGGGAATTTACAGTGGCCGGCAATTACCAACAATTTCAATAATGCCAATATTACAGCTAATGTCTTGCAAGCTGACCCAAAACTGGGCCCGTTGCAAGAGAATGGTGGCGGTTTGCAGACGGTGGCATTGCTAACAGGAAGTGTGGCAATTGATGCGGGTAAAAATGCAGATGCGCCTGCAACGGATCAGCGTGGTGCAACTCGGCCTCAAGATGGTGATAGTAATGGGAGTGCGATCGCAGATATCGGCGCTTACGAGTTTTCGCTTACGCCAGTCCCCACGCCTACTCCTACGCCTACACCCACGCCAACGCCAACGCCAACGCCTACACCTACACCTACACCCACAGCAACGCCTACACCCACGCCTACACCCACACCAACAACAACACCAACGCCAACGCCTACACCTGCACCTACACCTGTATTTGCACCTGCGCCTGCGCCGAGTCCAAAAGAAGACACCGCTTGCCTGTGCGATCGCTTCCCCACTCCTGATTTTAGTAGTGGCGATATTATCCCCAAAATCGCCGACAAAACCCTCAGCGGCACTGACTTTGATGACTTTCTAGTTGGTGGATCTGACAGCGACGCGATCGCAGGATTTGGTGGCAGCGACACCCTAATTGGCATGAGTAATAACGACAACATTTATGGCGAAAATGGTAACGACTTCTTGTTAGGTAATGAGGGTGCTGACTTCATCGACGGCGGCGACAACGACGATCTCATTTTTGCAGGCAAAGACAATGATGCTGTTTTAGGCGGCAACGGCAATGATACTCTCTTGGGGGATTTGGGAACAGATACCCTCCTTGGCGGCGACGGCAATGATTGGATAACTGCAAATTTCGGCGATGATTTTATTGAAGGCGGCAACGGCGACGATTTAATTTTTGGAGGCAAAGATAATGACATTATCTTAGGTGAAAATGGCAACGACAAACTATTAGGTGATAGCGGAGATGACACGCTCATTGGTGGGTTTGGCAACGATAGCGCGACTGGCAATGACGGCGCAGATTTTATAGACGCAGGTTTTGGGGATGATGCCATTTTTGGGGGCAACGATAATGACATTATCAAGGGTGAAGATGGCAATGATTTCGTCTCTGGCGATAGCGGTGATGACACTCTCTGCGGTGGCGGTGGCAGTGACATTTTATACGGCGGAGATGGCGATGATGTTATGGATGGATGCACGGATAATGATACTCTCTACGGCGGCGCAGGAAACGATCTTTTGACTGGCGGCGGCGGTAATGATTTTCTGAGCGGAGATATGGGAGATGATACTTTAATTGGCAGCACTGGCAGGAATACATTTGTGTTAGCATCTGGTCAGGGAAATGACACAATTGTTGATTTTGAAAAAGGTCAAGATTTGATAGGGTTAGCAGGCGGACTTACTTTTGCTCAGCTTAGCATCACCGCTAGCAACAGCGAAACTTTAATTAGCCTTGCTAGCACTGGTCAATTATTAGCTACTCTTCAGCGTGTATCATCAAGTTCACTCAAATCTGAGGATTTCACTGAGGCGATAGTTTTTCCTGATTTGTTATAGTATTAGGAATATAGCGGTTTTCAGTTTGCTAATGGCTAATTGCTAATTGCTAATGGCTAATTGCTAAGTAGTCGAAAATCAACAAGCATAGCTATGTCATTGCGAGCGAAGCGAAGCGAAGCAATCGCAAGGCGTTGAGATTGCTTCGCTTCGCTCGCAATGACAATATTTACTTGCAATGACAATGTTTACTTGCAATGACAATGTTTACTTGCAATGACAATGTTTACTCGCAATGGCAATGTTTATTTTTGTCCAGCTACTTAACAGTTAACCGTTAACAGTTAACAATACAGCGACTCCGGGGGCGTATCTACCAGTACAAACCCTTCAGGAGTATGCGAAATGACTGCAACTTTGACTCCGGCAACTTCACTGTCTGCCTTTCAACAAAATCCCTCGAAATCTCTTGTCTTCATTGACTCTGGTATAGATGACTATTCAACTCTCGCTGCTGGCGCAATTCCAGGTGCAGAAGTCATCTTTTTAGATCGGAATCGCAACGGCATTGAACAAATTACTTCCGCATTGGAAAAATTTGCTACTACGGGAGAATCTATTGGTCAAATTCACATTTTTTCTCACGGAAGTCCCGGCAGTCTGCAACTAGGTTCTGCTGTTCTTAACTCCAACACTTTATCACAGTATCAAGAGCAATTAAAACAGTGGAAATATGCACTGAGCGATCGAGCAGATATCATGCTTTACGGTTGCGATGTTGCCGCAGCAGAAGGCGCTAATTTTGTTGAGCAATTCAGTCAATTAACTGGGGCTGATATTGCGGCATCTACTGATAAAACAGGTAGTGCAGCTTTAGATGGCGACTGGAATTTAGAGTTTATTAAGGGAGATATTGAAGCCTCTCTAGCCCTTACACCGCAAGTAATGGCAGCTTACAAAGATGTTTTAGCAACCATTACCGTTACCAATAGTAATGATAGCGGGCTTGGTTCTTTAAGAGCTGCGATCGCCTCGGCTACTGCGGGAGATACAATTCAGTTTGCTGCCACTCTAGCTAATCAAACGATTACCCTCACAACGGGCGAACTTGCCATCAACAAAACCCTGATTATAGACGGTGCTGCTGCTGCCAATTTAACCATCAGTGGTAATAACGCTTCGCGGGTAATCCAAACGGGAGCTACCACAAGTCTTACTCTCCGCAACCTAATAATTGCTAATGGTAAAACTCCTGGCACTGACCCTAACAATGAGGCAACTAGCGCGGGCGGCGGCATCTTAACTGGCAATAGTAGCACTTTAATTTTAGATAATTGCCAAGTTAACAATAACGTCGCTGGTTTCGGTGGTGGTATCTATGCAGGCTTTCAAGGTACTACTACTGTAATTAACTCTCGCTTCACCGGCAATAACGGCTCTTTAGCGGCTAATACTGAGCGTGGTGGTGGTGCGATTGCAACTAAAAGTGCAGGTTCTTTGACAGTACAAGGCTCCACTTTTACTAACAATAAAGGTACTAACGGTGGAGCAATCAACACTCTTTTGGGTAGTTTGACCGTAGATAACTCAACCTTCACTAATAACGATACAACCGCTGGTACTGGTGGCAATACAAATGGTTATGGCGGTGCAATTTACACCGATGGAGCTAATGCTTCTGGGCCTGGTTTTACTCCTGGATCTGTCGGCGGTACTATTGCTATTCGTAATAGCCGGTTTGATGGCAATAAAGGAAAAGGACAAGGCGGGGCAATGTTTTTGTTTGCCTATCCTCCTGATAATTTAGCGATCGAAGGCAGCACAATCGTAAATAATCAGGTGACAAAAGGCTCCACTGGAGATGCTTTAGGTGGCGGCATCCGAATTGGAAATACTGCCTACACTATCAACAATACTACCTTTGCTAATAATGTTGCAGAGTCTCAGGGTGGCGGTTTGTGGGTGGGCGAAACATCTCCAGGTACGATTACTAATAGTACCTTTGTGGGCAATAAAGCGGTAGATCCAGGCAATACTGCTAGTGGTTCAGGCGGCGGATTAATATTCGTTACTACCAGCGCTCAGAAGATTGTAAATACAACGATTGCGGCTAACCAAGCGGGAAGTGAAGGCGGCGGGATTGTAGGTGGCACTAATGTCACGCTTGCTAATACGATTGTTGCCAATAATACGGCTAATAATGCCTTTGGCAATAAGCAAAATGCCGCAGATGGACAAGGATTTGTGGCGAATCCAGCACCTTACTTTACTGATGGCGGTGGTAATTTACAGTGGCCTGCGATTACCAATAATTTCAATAATGCCAATATTACAGCTAGTGTCATACAAGCTGACCCCAAACTTGGCCCTTTGCAAGATAATGGTGGTGGTTTGCTAACGGTGGCATTACTAACAGGAAGTGCGGCAATTGATGCCGGAATTAATGCCGGAGCACCCACGACTGACCAAACTGGCGGCATTCGACCCCAAGATGGTGATAGTAATGGGAGTGCGATCGCAGATATCGGCGCTTATGAATTTCCTGGTGCAATCCCGGAAATTCAGGTACTAGATAGTTCAACGGATATTGTTGACAACACAACCGTACCCCTGAGTTTTGGCAGCACTCCTGTGGGTACTCCGATCGCGAAATCTTTTACTATCAAGAATCTGGGCAATGCTGCTCTCAATTTAGGTACGATCCAATTACCTGCGGGTTTTTCTGTAGTCGGAACCCCCCCGACTAGCGTAGCGGCGTTGGGTTCGGCAACTTTGCAAATTCGCCTTGATGCTGGCGTTGCAGGCACTCCTACGGGTGAGATTTCGTTTACTAACAACGATAGCAACGAAAATCCGTTTAATTTTGCGATCGCGGGTACTGTTGTTGCTGCAACACCAACGCCTACACCAACGCCAACGCCAGCGCCTACACCAACGCCTACACCAACGCCTACACCAACACCTACACCAACACCTACACCAACCCCTACGCCTACACCAACGGGGACACCCACACCCACACCAACGGGCACGCCAACGCCAACGGGTACACCCACGCCAACGCCAACAGGTACACCCACACCTACACCTACACCAAATCCAGGCACAGAGACTTGCCTTTGCGATCGCTTCAGCAGTCCCGCACTCAGCACTAGCAGCTTTGTTCCCAACCCAGTTCAAAACACTATTGAGGGTACTGTCGGCGACGAAACCTTGACGGGAACCACTGCCAACGATGCCATCAATGCTGGTAGTGGCAATGATGTTGTTTACGGTTTTAGTAGCAATGACAACTTATCTGGGAGTAACGGTAACGACGTATTATTTGGAAATGAGGGTACTGACTACTTAGACGCTGGGATAGGTAACGACACCGTTTATGCAGGTAAAGACAATGACGTTGCGATCGGCGGTGGAGGTAACGATTTCCTGCGGGGAGATTTAGGCAATGACACAGTTTTCGGCGGTGCAGGTACTCAAACGATTTTTGGAGGCAAAGATAATGACATTTTATTGGGAGAAGATGACGACGATCTGATCTATGGCAACTTAGGAGATGACACCATAGATGGCGGCAATGGCAATGATTTAGTGTTTGCTAATGAAGGTGCAGATTTAATCTTTGGTGGCAGTGACAACGATACCGTTTATGCAGGCAAAGACAATGACACTCTTTGCGGCGGAGAGGGTAGCGATCTACTTTTTGGCAACAATAATGATGATGCTGTCGATGGTTCTGCTGGTGATGATACTGTCTATGGCGGTAAGGGAAATGATAGCGTCTACGGTTGCACTGGTAATGATACCCTTAGCGGCGATTTGGGCAATGATACTCTGATTGGTGGGAGTGGGAATGATGTTTTTATTTTCTCACCGGATCAGGGCAATGATGTAATTACTGACTTTCAAAAAGGTCAAGATACTATAGGATTAGCGGGAGGTTTGACTTTTGAACAGCTTAATATTTCTTCGGGTAGTAGTGTGACTACAATCAGTTTTGCTAGCACGGGTCAAGTGTTGGCTACTGTTAATGGAGTTGGGGCTAATACTTTGGGTGCGGAAGATTTCAGGGTGATTTAGTGAGGAATTAGGAAAGAGTATCAACCCCCTTTTAAGGGGGTTTTTGATTTGTGTCCGTTTTTAATTGAGGATTAGGACAATGGTGAGTGCGATGACAAATATGATGATGAAGTTTAGCATCGGTTCCGAACGATTGATGTACTTTTCTTTATCGCATTTTAAGCAGATGTAGTGGTCGGCATCTTGTGAATTTCTCACCCAGTTACAGAATGTTTCATCGCATTTCATTGTTGTGTTTCCTGTTAAATAATCAAATTTGTAGGGGCGGGTTCGCCAAAATCTTTGATTTCCACGCCGGGATTTCATAAACCCGCCCCGCCTATACTTAAAGAGGGAATGAACGAGTGGGAATTAGTAACATTAAGCTACCCATCCAGTTACCAATTTCTACGGCAATTACTTGTTCATTGCAGATATTTCCCCAGTAGCGGACGCGATCTAAAAATTTGCTTAAATTCTGGCTAAGTCCTTGCGCGTCGGTGAAGGATTTAATTAAGAAAATGTCTTCTTCTACTAATTGATTAGCGGGATTTTCCCACATTCTTAATAATCCATTGGCAGCGGTTGCGCCGCCGAATAAGCGAGATTTTTCACTCATTAAGGATTTGCCTTGGGCGAAGTGGGAATCTGGCCAATAGGTGGCGATATAGTAATCTGCCACTTTAATTTTGGCGGGGTAGTTTGCGACTATTGCTTTAATGGGTTGGGGAAGGGTTTGTAGTAGGGTAGTCATGGGTGTTGGTTGTGATTGTTGAAGGGCCGTTTTGATGGTGGAGTTGGTTTGAGCCATTTCTGTTATGATTTGTTGTAGGGATTGCATGATTTTTTATCCTTGGGTAGTAGAGATGTAATTGCTTACCTCTCTGGTTAATTTAGTTAGAGTTTGGGGTCGGAAAGTACGATTTTTTGGGTATCGGGAAAGCCACCTAAATAGAAGAAACTGGCAGCCTGGTATGTTCACATCATCCAAGATTTCCATTTTTAATAGGTGTCAAAATGTATTTTGTTAATTGATGAAATTTGGCACATAAATCTATAAATGTAATAAAAAGTAGAATGATTTTTTGGCTAAAAGCAAAAAAGTAAGAAAAAGTAGCGAAAATGCTCTTACCCTTGTCAGAGTAAAGGTTAGGAGTTAAACTCACAGAGTAATCTATATATCTGGTAATGCTATGAATCCCAGTACAGACATCACCTGGAATGAGGCGAAAGAATTAGCTAATACAGTTCTCTTTGCAAAAACGGGCGATTATCTGACTCCTCTTGAAGAGAAGGTGCTTTATACAGCTTACGCAAATGAGAGGTATGATACCATTGTCAACACAATGTGGAGTATTGATTACATCAAAGGAGTTGCCAGCCAATTATGGAAAAAACTGTCAGAGGCTTTAGGAGTAGATAAAGGAGATATTAGTAAGACAAAAGTTCGCGGTGTTATTGAGAGGGAATGGAAGAAGAGAAATAAACTTCATTTATTTGGTGATGGACAATTGTATTTAGATCGTCCCCCCATTGAATCTGATTGTTATGATAAAATTCGGGAAACTGGTGCTGTTATTCGCATCACAGCACCACAGTACACGGGTAAAAGTTGGCTGCTAAATCGCATTCTTGAACACGCCAGAGAAAATGACTGTCAAACTGTAATCTTAGATTTTAAACTAGCGAACAGTGCCGTAGTTTCTGAATATTCCAGATTTTTAAAATGGCTATGTAGCAATGTTAGCAGAGAGTTAAACTTAGATAATAAACTAGCTGATTTTTGGGATGATGATTTATACGAAGCTCACGACAACATCACAATTTATTTTGAAAAATATTTGCTGGCAGAACGCACTAAACCTCTAGTGATTGCGTTAAAAAATGTCGATTTAGTTTTTGAAATAGATGATTTTAGAACGGATTTTTGTGGGTTGCTTCGGTACTGGAGCCAACTTTATACAGGAGGTAATGAAGCGGCTGAAATTTGGCGGCAATTTCGATTAGTCATTGTTCACTCGACTGATATTTACGGCTCTTCAAATTCAAATATTGACTTCTCTCCTCTTGAGGGTGTAGGCTTAACTGTTAAATTACCAGATTTTACCCCCGATCAAGTGCTAAAATTAGCACAGCATTATCAACTAACTTTACAAAAGCCACAAATTGAGAAATTTATGGCTATGTTTGGCGGACATCCTTATTTAGTGCAAAAGGCTCTAATCCATCTAAGAAATAATCAAGTTTCCCTAGAAAAACTTTTAGAAATTGCCCCAACTGAAGATCAAAATAGTCCTTTTAAAAATCACTTGCGAGAATACTTAGCTGCTCTTAATAAAAATTCTGAACTAGCAGCAGCTTACCACGAAGTTGTTATTAACCCGCACCCCGTGAGATCAGAAAAAAATTATACCTTTAAACTGGAAAGTATGGGATTAGTACAAGTACAAGGGAATGATTGTTTACCGAGGTGTGGCTTGTACCGTCAATACTTCTCAGTTTGGCTGAAATCTAATGAATGAAAGTAATTAAGGTAATTCCTATGAGTTACAAATACATCTACGAAGCAACTTTACTACCAGATACAGAAACCTATGTCACGCGAGATGCAGACTCCCAAATCTATGCTGCTTTGAAAGAGGGAAAATATTGTCATGTTTTTAACTCTCGTAAAACTGGAAAATCGAGTTTGCGAGTGCAAGTAATGAATCGGTTAAAAGCAGAGCAAATTCACTGTATTTTCATTGATGTTTCTCCCAGTGGGAGTCAGTCAGGTACTCCCGATAAGTGGTATAATGGCATTTTACTTAAACTCAATGAAGAATTATCAAGCCGTGTTAATTTGAAACAATGGAATAATGAATATGACTGGCTATTGCCGATAGACCGATTGAGTGAGTTTGTTAAAAGTGTATTGTTA